>NZ_JBBNAH010000582.1:0-9492 GCF_037994325.1 Pseudomonas sp. | reverse complement strand
TTGGGGTCGTTTTTCGCCGCGGGGTTAACCACGTCGTTGGCACCCAATACCAACACCACGTCGGCCTGGCCGAACTCGGAGTTGATGTCTTCCATCTCGAATACCTGGTCGTACGGCACTTCGGCTTCAGCCAGCAGTACGTTCATATGGCCAGGCATACGACCGGCAACCGGGTGGATCGCGTACTTCACGGTCACGCCACGGTGGGTCAGCTTTTCGGTCAGCTCTTTCAGTGCGTGCTGAGCACGGGCCACTGCCAGGCCGTAGCCGGGAACGATGATCACGGTGTCGGCGTTGGTGAGCAGGAAGGTGGCGTCGTCTGCCGAGCCGGATTTCACCGGACGGGCTTCCTTCGAACCGCCAGCTGCTGCCACGTCGGTCGCACCGCCGAAGCCGCCGCCAATCACGTTGAAGAACGAGCGGTTCATCGCCTTGCACATGATGTACGAGAGGATCGCGCCGCTCGAGCCCACCAAGGAGCCGGCAATGATCAGCATCGAGTTGTTCAGCGAGAAACCGATACCGGCCGCTGCCCAGCCCGAGTAGCTGTTGAGCATGGAAACCACCACCGGCATATCGGCGCCGCCGATTGGGATGATGATCAGCACGCCCAGAATAAACGCCAGAGCCAGCATCACGGCGAAGGCGGTCAGGTTGCCGGTAAACATAAAGAACAAGCCAAGGCCCAGCGTGCTCAAGCCCAGGATCAGGTTGAGCTTGTGCTGACCGGCGAATACCACCGGCGCACCCTGGAACAGACGGAACTTGTACTTGCCCGAGAGCTTGCCGAAAGCGATAACCGAACCGGAGAAGGTAATGGCACCAATGGCCGCGCCGAGGAACAGTTCCAGGCGGTTACCCGCAGGGATGGCGTCGCCCAGTTGCTTGACGATGCCCAGCGACTGCGGCTCAACCACGGCAGCAATGGCGATAAACACCGCGGCCAGGCCGATCATGCTGTGCATAAAGGCGACCAGCTCAGGCATCTTGGTCATTTCAACGCGTTTGGCCATGATCGAACCGGCAGTGCCGCCGACCAGCAAACCCACGATGACGTAACCAATGCCTTGGGTAGCGATGTCCGCGCCCAGTTTGTAGATCAGGCCTACGGTGGTGAGTACGGCCAAGGCCATGCCGAGCATGCCGAAGACGTTACCGCGACGCGAGGTGGTCGGGTGCGACAGGCCCTTGAGCGCTTGGATAAAGCAGATCGAAGCGATCAGATACAGGGTCGTTACCAAATTCATGCTCATTACTTGTCACCCTCTGCTTTGGCCTTGGGCGCTTTTTTCTTGAACATTTCCAGCATGCGGCGGGTTACCAGGAAACCACCGAACACGTTCACCGCAGCCAGGGCCACGGCCAGGGTGCCCATGGTTTTACCCAGCGGGGTAACGGTGAGCGCAGCGGCCAGCATGGCGCCGACGATCACGATGGCGGAGATGGCGTTGGTCACGGCCATCAGCGGGGTGTGCAGTGCAGGCGTTACGTTCCAGACCACGTGGTAGCCAACATAAATGGCCAGCACAAAGATGATCAGGTTGTAGATACCGGGGGAGATCAGCTCTTCCATTTTCTAGTCCTCAGCCGTTCTTACGGACGACTTGGCCGTCGCGGCACATCAGGCACGCGGCGACGATGTCGTCTTCGAGGTTGACGTGGAACTTGCCTTCGCTGTCGATCACCAGCTTGAGGAAGTCCAGCAAGTTACGTGCGTACAGTGCCGAGGCGTCTGCCGCGACCAGTGCTGCCAGGTTGGTGTGGCCAACAATGGTGACGCCGTGCTTGACCACTACCTGGTCAGCTTCGGTCAGCGGGCAGTTGCCGCCTTGGGCGGCTGCCAGGTCGATAACCACCGAGCCAGGCTTCATCTGTTCCACGGTTTCGGCGCTGAGCAACACCGGCGCCTTGCGGCCCGGAATCAACGCGGTAGTGATGACGATGTCAGCCTGCTTGGCGCGCTCGTGCACCGCTACAGCTTGGCGCTGCATCCACGAGGCCGGCATTGGGCGAGCGTAGCCACCCACGCCTTCGGCGCATTCGCGTTCTTCGTCGGTCTCGTACGGCACGTCAACAAACTTGGCGCCGAGCGATTCGATTTGCTCTTTCACGGCAGGGCGCACATCGGATGCCTCGATCACCGCACCCAGACGCTTGGCCGTGGCGATGGCCTGCAGGCCGGCCACACCGGCGCCGAGAATCAGCACGCGAGCGGCCTTCACCGTACCGGCGGCGGTCATCAGCATCGGCATAAAACGCGGGTAGTGGTGAGCGGCCAGCAGCACAGCTTTGTAGCCGGCGATGTTGGCTTGCGAGCTCAGCACATCGAGGCTCTGCGCGCGTGAGGTGCGCGGCGCGGCTTCGAGGGAAAACGCGGTTACGCCACGTTCAGCCATCTGCGCAATGTTTTCGCTGTTGAAGGGGTTGAGCATGCCGACCAGCACCGCGCCTGATTTGAGCTGAGCCAGCTCGGCGGCATTGGGGGCCACGACCTTCAGCACCAGTTCGGCGCCCAAGGCTGCGGCGGCGTCGCCAATGCTGGCGCCCACGGCGGCATAGGCACTGTCCGGCACACTGGCGTTAACGCCGGCACCCGATTGAACAGTCACCTGATGGCCCTGGGCGATCAGCTTTTTAATGGTCTCCGGCGTTGCGGCAACCCGCGTCTCGCCAGTAAAGGTCTCGAGAGGAACACCAATGTGCACTTCATATCTCCTGCGTGATCGTTTTTTTCAAAAGACCAGAGCACTGCGGATGGCGCACTGGGGGAGGCGGATCAGCACAACCTGTTTTTCAACCGACCTGCTGGCGCAGCCTTGCAACCAGCAGGGCGCGGCATTTTGCAGGTGAACCGTGGGGCCATCAAGAAGTTCTGAAGGCAACCCGTTAGATAACTACAAGTCATGCTGTGACCGCCCATACTTGCTAACCCGACGAAAGTAGCAGCCGGCGGGGCCTGTAGCCTGACCCCATGCCGGTTGCAGTGCCATTGGCATCCTTGACGTGAATAACCGTTCATCAGGTCAAGACAGGTTAGTGGCGCGGTACTTACGTTAGCTTGCTTTGTATTTGTAATGCCTTGTTTTTTAATGTAATTATTAGTTTGTGCGGCATTTTTTCTGCAGCAAAACTGTAGCTGGAAGGTTTGTTGACTACGGGGTCAGTTAATTTCCGGCTTTCATTGCATAAATCGCTGTAAGCCACGTATTTACTGATCTGAAGTCAATTTTGCACGCGGCGCCGCGCATGCTTTTTATCAGGCTTATGTCGCGTTTTCGACTTTTTTTATCGCCAAGGGGGAGCGGAGGGGCGAAAACGGCTGTTTTTTGTGCAAAATCCATCAGGGATTACCTGGATGAATCAGGCGAAATAGATCCGTAGGGTGTGTTGTGCGCACCAAGGCGTACGCACGGATATTGCTCGGTGCGCACAGCGCCCCCTACTAAGCGGTTTCGCGGTATTGCTTCGCCTGCTGCACCAACCAGTCGCGAAACGCACGCAGCGCTGCGGTCTCGGTTTTGCGTTCTGGAATCATCAGGTGATAGGCCTTGTCGCTTAGGCAGGCATGCTGCATGGCGACCACCAAGCTTCCCTCGGCCAATTCGCGTTGAATCAAAAATGGCGGAATCAGGGCAATGCCCATCTCGTGTTGCGCGGCTTGGGCGAGCATGGAAAACAGCTCATAACGCGGCCCGGTCATGTCCCTGGGCACGCTCATGCCTAGCGAGCCGAACCACTGACGCCAGGCATAGGGCCGTGTGGTCTGTTGCAGCAGCGGCAGTTGGCCAATGCGCTCGGCATTCAATGCGCTTGCGGCCGGTAGTAGCGCCGGGCTGCACACCGGCAAGGAGTTTTCCGGCATCAAGAAATGCGCTTCGGTACCCGACCACACCGCGTCGCCGAAATACACCGCTGCATCGAATTCGGTATCGGCAAACAGAAAGGGCCGGGTGCGGTTGGTGAGGTTTACCGTCACTTCGGGGTGCAGCGCCTGAAAGTGTTTTAAGCGCGGCAGCAACCACTGCGTAGCAAAGGTCGGCACAACGGCCAACTCCAGGCTATTGGCACCGTGTTGGCCCATCACTGACAGGGTGTCGCGCTCCACCGCATCCAGTTGCGCCGCGACACGGCGGCCGTAGCTCAGCCCGGCTTCAGTTAATTGCACGCCTCGCCGTGAGCGACGAAACAGGGCGATACCGAGAAACTCTTCGAGGCCGCCGATCTGTCGGCAGATGGCGCTTTGCGTCAGCGACAGTTCTTCGGCGGCTTTGGTAAAGCTCTGGTGGCGGGCGGCGGCTTCAAAGCTGACCAGGGCGGCTGTACTGGGAATTTTGCGGCGCATCGTGGCGTACTCGTATGCGTTAGTTGCACTCGGAAATAGCCTATTAAGGCTTTTTTGCGCTTACGGAGTGAGAAATTAGCACAGGTGTGTGCGAAAACCTCGTTTGCGCCTTTTCCCCAGGGCTGACTAGGATTAACCCCATCGCCAGCCGCGCGCTGGACCGTACCCATCATTTGAGGATTTCGCACATGGCCGCCAACGCTCGCTTCAATTGGGAAGACCCATTGATGCTCGACCAGCAACTGACCGAAGAAGAACGCATGGTGCGCGACAGCGCCCAGCAATTCGCTCAGGACAAGTTGGCGCCGCGTGTGCTTGAAGCCTTCCGTCATGAACAAACCGATCCAAGAATTTTCCGTGAAATGGGCGACGTCGGCCTGCTCGGCGCAACCATTCCCGAGCAATACGGCGGCAGCGGTCTGAACTACGTCAGCTATGGCTTGATCGCCCGCGAAGTCGAGCGTGTGGATTCGGGCTATCGCTCAATGATGAGCGTGCAGTCTTCCCTGGTGATGGTGCCGATCAACGAATTCGGCAACGAAGCGACCAAGCAGAAATACCTGCCCAAGCTGGCCAGCGGCGAGTGGATCGGCTGCTTTGGTTTGACCGAGCCGGACCATGGTTCCGACCCAGGCTCAATGATTACCCGGGCGAAAAAAGTCGACGGCGGCTATCGCATTAGCGGCGCAAAAATGTGGATCACCAATAGCCCGATCGCTGACGTATTTGTGGTCTGGGCTAAGGATGATGAAGGCGCGATCCGCGGCTTTGTTTTGGAAAAAGGCTGGCAGGGTTTGAGCACCCCGGCGATTCACGGCAAGGTCGGCCTGCGCGCGTCGATCACTGGCGAAATCGTCATGGACAATGTGTTCTGCCCGGAAGAAAACGCCTTCCCGGATGTACGCGGTTTAAAAGGCCCGTTCACCTGCCTGAACTCCGCCCGTTACGGCATCAGTTGGGGCGCATTGGGCGCTGCCGAGTTCTGCTGGCACACCGCACGCCAGTACACCCTGGACCGTAAACAGTTCGGTCGGCCATTGGCCGCCAACCAACTGATCCAGAAAAAACTCGCTGATATGCAGACCGAAATCACCATGGCCCTGCAAGGTTGCCTGCGTTTGGGCCGTATGAAAGATGAAGGCACGGCGGCGGTGGAAATCACCTCGATCATGAAGCGCAACAGCTGCGGTAAGTCGCTGGAAATCGCCCGTATGGCCCGCGATATGTTGGGCGGTAACGGCATCTCCGACGAATTCGGTGTGGCGCGGCATTTGGTTAACCTGGAAGTGGTGAATACCTACGAAGGCACCCATGACGTGCATGCGTTGATCCTTGGTCGCGCGCAGACCGGCATTCAAGCGTTCTTCTAAAATTCGGCCAAGTAGCTGCTGCGTTGCAAGGAGGTTCGCATCCTCTGCGCTCGCGCTATTGAGCCGAATATGGTTCCGCTAAAAATCATCGAAAGCCTTTGCGAGATTCCCATGCCTGGCGCCCTTTCTCACCTGCGTGTCCTCGACCTTTCCCGTGTATTGGCTGGCCCGTGGGCCGGGCAGATTCTCGCGGACCTTGGTGCTGAGGTGATCAAGATCGAACGCCCAGGCGTAGGCGATGACACTCGCGCCTGGGGCCCTCCATTTTTAAAAGACGCCGCTGGCGAGAACACCAGCGAGGCAGCCTATTACCTGTCGGCTAATCGCAATAAACAGTCGGTCACTGTCGACTTCACCCAGCCCGAAGGTCAGCGCCTGGTGCGTGAGTTGGCCGCCAAGTCGGACATCCTGCTGGAGAATTTTAAGGTCGGAGGTTTGGCTGCGTACGGGTTGGATTACGCCTCGCTCAAGGCAATTAACCCACGGCTGATTTATTGCTCGATCACCGGCTTTGGCCAAAACGGTCCCTACGCCAAACGCGCCGGCTACGATTTTATGATTCAGGGCCTGGGTGGGCTGATGAGCCTGACGGGCAAGCCCGATGACGAAGCGGGCGGCGGGCCGGTGAAAGTCGGCGTGGCGCTGACCGATATCCTCACCGGCCTGTATTCCACTGTCGCTGTGCTGGCTGCCTTAGCTCACCGCGACCTGGGTGATAAAGCGCAGGGCGGCAGCGGCCAGCATATCGATATGGCTCTGCTGGATGTGCAGGTTGCCTGCTTGGCCAACCAGGCCATGAACTACCTCACCACTGGTGTGCCGCCAAAACGGCTGGGCAACGCTCACCCCAATATCGTCCCTTACCAGGATTTTCCCACCGCCGATGGCGACTTTATTCTTACCGTCGGCAACGATGGCCAGTTCCGCAAATTCTGCGAAGTGGCCGGGCATGCCGAGTGGGCCGATGATCCGCGCTTTGCCAATAACAAACAGCGCGTGGCAAACCGCGCCGTGCTGATTCCATTGATTCGCCAGGCCACGGTGTTTAAAACCACGGCGCAGTGGGTCGCGGCATTGGAACAGGCGGGCGTGCCGTGTGGGCCGATCAACGACTTGGCCCAGGTATTTGCCGACCCACAAGTGCTCGCCCGTGGTTTGCGGGTGGAAGTACCGCATGCGCTGGGCGGTACGTTGCCGCAGGTGGCCAGTCCGATTCGGCTTTCCGAAACACCTGTCCAATACCGCCATGCCCCACCGCTGTTGGGTGAGCATACCGACGCGGTGTTGCAGCGATTGCTGGGCTTGGAGCTGGCGCAGATTGAAGGGCTACGCCAGGCCGGCGTGGTGTGATTACAGCGCCGTTCAGTTGTCGTTTACGGCGCGTTCAACGCGTTTAGCCACGCACTGCTGAAAGCCCTGCACGCTGCTGGGCATAGTCGGCGGCCAACTCGGCGCAGAGTTGGTCGAGGCTGCGGTTAACCCGCTGAGACAGCACGCGCAAACGCTCATAGGCGGTGCATTCATCCAGGTTGTATTCCACCATCAGGCGCGCCACCGCCATGGCTAACTGTGGGCGGCCGGTGAGGCGTTGCTGCAAGTCGCCGATGGTTTGCGTGTCACGGTCCAGGCGTTCGCGCAGCCCCGTTGCCATCATGACCGTGGTGTATACCGAGCCCGGGGTAATGGGCAGGTTCAGCAGGGCAGTGGCGCCCAGTTCAAAGGCGCGCTGGACCTGTGACAGGGTTTCATGGGGGGTTAGCGCCACCACGGGGATATTGGCTTGCTTAAGTTTGAGCAGGGTGTGGGGGCTGGCGAAATGTTCGAGTTCGATGACAGCGGCCAGGTAGTCGGTGAATGGTTGCGGCGCGTCGTTTGTCACGCTCTGAGCAATCATGCCTAGGCGTTGCAGGCTGTGCTCCAGGCTGCTGCGGGTGCGCTCGTGGCAGTCCACCAGCAGCAGGGTATTTTTCTCACGGTCGGGGCGGTTGAAAGGTCTCATTAAATAATCCTTAAGCGCGACGGGCGCGCGCTTAATTGGCAAGGCTCGGTAAGGTCGGTTGCGGAATGAAGGGCGCTAGGCCCTGTTTACGAGGCGCTGGGAGGGGTCGCACGGCGCGGTGCAAGGCTCAGGCAAACCGCTGTACGGCGATGTAAGTGTTTGCCCAGCGGGTCGCGTAAACATTCCTGGCAACCAGCGGAACAACGCCGAGGCCAAGTTGAGGATGTAGTGCCGACTGTGCTTCTGGCGCGGTGGCGCGGCCGCCCTACAGGCGGTTTTTGGCTTCGATCCACTGGGCCATATATTTGGTGCTTTTGTGCTGGTGGTGGCGAAGCATGCTGCCGGTGAAATTCGCTAAGCGGTGTTGCTCGAGGTTGGCCAGCAAATACTCGATACGCGCCATCAGCAATGGCGCGAAATGGGCCATCTGGTAGCGTGCTGCCAACAATCTCCAGCCGTTATCCTGTGCCTGCTGCCACCGACTTTCATCGCGGTACAGCTGCACAGCCGCGTCGGCGAAAGCCTGGGCGTTATCGACAATCGCGCCCGGCCAAACCTCTTCACCGTGCATGCCTTCGGCACCAATCGGCGTGGTTACATTCGGTGTGCCGCAGAGCATGGCGTCGACAATCTTGCCCTTGATGCCGGCGCCAAACCGCAGCGGCGCCAAACACACCCGCGCGGCTTCCATGACCTCTAGCGCGTCCGGCGCCCAATTCATGATGTGAAAGCCCTGTGTGGCGTTATGCAGGGCGGTGGCTTTGGGGGGCGTGTAGGCACCGTAAATGTGCAGTTGCGCCTGTGGCAGTTGCTGGCGAATCAGCGGCCAGATGCTTTGTTTGAGCCAGAGCACGGCGTCCCAATTCGGCGCGTGGCGAAAGTTGCCGATGCTGATGAAGTGGGCCCGTTCGGCGAAGGCTCGAGTGGCTCGCGGCGTGCTGTCGAGCAGCAGTGGGCAGTGCAGCAATAAGTCCGTCGAGAGCTTGAACGGCTCGCTGAGCAGACGGATTTCGGCGTCGGACACCATCAGGCTGAGGTCGCAACGGTAGATCGAGGCGATTTCCCGCTGCGCCGTGTCGCTGGCTGCCATCAGCTGAAACAGTGCTTGCGGCGGCGGATTGAACAACGCCGCGCAATCATCTCCAAGACCTGCGGCCAGGTGGTTTTTCAGCAACTGCTGACGGGCATCACGCAGGGTATGCAGGTCGACCGTTTCCAGTACCCGCAGTGCCTGCGGGCATTGCTGTTCCACGCGCCAGCCGAACTGTTCTTCCATCATAAAACGGTCAAACAGCACCACGGCCGGGTTGAGCTCACGCACAAAGGTGTCGAAGCTTTCGTGGTTGAGTTCGATCGCCTGTTCACGAATGCCCAACGCCGTCAGGTCGGCCTTGTGCTCGCCATCGTTAGCCGGGCTGCTAAAGGTGATTTGCCAGCCGTGCTGAAGAAAGCAGTCGAGCAGTTGCATCATATGCCCGCTGGCGGCCGAGGAGCGCGGTTCAGGCCAGACATAGCCGATAACCAGCAGGCTGTTGGGAGTAGGCGATGGCAGCACGGGGCAATTCCTGAAAGCTTAAGCGGCGGCCATTATGCGGGATCCGACCGGGGGCCTCTATCGGGCTTTAATGCAAGGCATTATCATTTGCGCGCCATTCTGATTTGATGCCGCCAAACCATGTCCAACCCCGACCCGCACAGCGAGCCCAGCGCTGAGGCCATTGCCGCCTCGGAGCCGAGCCAACGCGCCGATTTTTTGCGGGTGTTTTTGTCACAACGCTCGC
>NZ_JBBNAH010000581.1:0-2012 GCF_037994325.1 Pseudomonas sp. | reverse complement strand
TCGCCACCCTCAACCGCAAATCCTTGAGCAGCGAGCCGCGTGGCAAAGACACCCCGTTTGAACAACTGGACGGCACTCTAAGTTTCCGCAATGGCGTGGCCAACAACCCCGACCTGAAAGTGCGCATCCCCGGTATCCGCGTGAACGGCAACGGCGACATTGACCTGCGCGTACTGGGCATGGACTACCGCGTCGGCATCATCATCGACGGCGACAAGAGCGACATGCCCGACGAGGCCTGCCAGGTCAACAAACGCTACGTCGACATCGAATGGCCGCTGCGCTGCCGTGGTCCGCTGGAACTGGGCGCTAAAGCCTGCCGCCTGGACAAAGACGGCATGGGCAAAGTGGCCGCGAAACTGGCCGGCGACAAACTCAATGAAAAACTCGAAGAGAAGCTCGGCGACAAAGTCAGCCCGGAACTCAAAGATGCACTCAAGGGCCTGTTTAAGCGATGAACCCCGAGCAATTCAGTAGCGCGGTACTCGACTGGTACGACCGCCACGGCCGCAAAGACCTGCCCTGGCAGCACAACATCAGCCCGTACCGCGTGTGGGTATCGGAAATCATGCTGCAGCAAACCCAGGTCAGCACCGTGCTCGGCTATTTCGACCGCTTTATGGCCGCGCTGCCCACGGTCAAAGCCCTGGCCGAAGCCCCGGAAGACGAAGTGCTGCACCTGTGGACCGGCCTGGGCTACTACACCCGCGCCCGCAACCTGCAAAAAACCGCACAGATCGTTATGGCCGAGCACGGCGGCGAATTCCCGCGCAACGTCGAACAGCTCACCGAGTTGCCCGGCATCGGCCGCTCCACCGCTGGGGCGATTGCCAGCCTGTCCATGGGCGTACGCGCGCCGATTCTCGACGGCAACGTCAAACGCGTGCTGGCCCGTTACGTCGCCCAAGAGGGCTACCCCGGCGAACCAAAAGTCGCCAAACAGCTATGGGACGTCGCCGAACGCTTCACCCCGCATACCAGGGTGAACAACTACACCCAAGCGATGATGGACCTGGGCGCCACCCTCTGTACCCGCAGCAAACCCAGCTGCCTGCTATGCCCGCTACAAAGCGGCTGCCAAGCGCATATGCTCGGCCTGGAAATCCGCTACCCCATCGCCAAGCCGCGCAAAACGCTGCCGCAGAAACACACCCTGATGCCTATCCTGGCCAACCGCGACGGCGACATCCTCCTCTACCGCCGCCCCTCCAGCGGCCTGTGGGGCGGCCTCTGGAGCCTGCCCGAACTCAGCGAAAGCGCCGCCCTAGACACCTTCGCCGCCCAACGCGGCCTGACCCTCGGCAGCCGCCGCGAACTGGCCGGCATCACCCACACCTTCAGCCACTTCCAACTGGCCATCGAACCCTGGCTTATTCAGGTCGAGAGCAGCACCAGCAGCGTGGCCGAGGCCCACTGGCTCTGGTATAACCTCGCCACCCCGCCCCGCCTGGGGCTCGCTGCGCCAGTAAAAAAACTACTGAAACGCGCGGCTGACGAATTGAAAGCTGGAGAACCGACATGACCCGCACCGTACATTGCCGCAAACACAAACAAGACCTGCCGGGTCTACCGCGCCCGCCCTACCCAGGCGCCAAAGGCGAAGACATCTACAACAACGTCAGCCAACAAGCCTGGGACGAATGGCAGAAACACCAAACCCTGCTCATCAACGAACGCCGCCTCAACATGATGAACAGCGAAGACCGCAAATTCCTGCAAACCGAGATGGACAAATTCCTCTCCGGCGAAGACTACGCACAGGCCGAAGGCTACGTCGCGCCTAGCGAAACCGAGAAAAAATCGTAAGCGCCCGGATTAATTAAATATTTTTTTAAAAAGCGTGTTGACAGAGGTGCTCCAAATCCGTCTAATAGCGCCCCGTTGGCCCAGGTAGCTCAGTCGGTAGAGCAGGGGATTGAAAATCCCCGTGTCGGCGGTTCGATTCCGTCCCTGGGCACCATCTTCAAGTTTCCAAGCGCTGTAACAGGTAATTGGAAATGACTAAAAAACCC
>NZ_JBBNAH010000580.1:0-1547 GCF_037994325.1 Pseudomonas sp. | reverse complement strand
CAGCACACCCTACGTTGGCAAGCTCCGCAGTGTAGGGTGTGCTGTGCGCACCACGACGCCGGCATATGAATTAACGCTGTAGCTTTAAATTGCGCGCATACCACGGCCTACGCGGACTGCGTTTAAGCAAATCCGCCACTTCTTTCTCGCCACTCAAAGCGATGCGCAGCGCCAGCTTCATCACTTCAATTTCCATCTCGCCAGCCACCTGACTGGCAAACCCGGCGCTCCCCGGTTCGGCACAGCCATGGGTCAGCGGCCCCAACCACGGGTCCGCCACTTCTACCCATCGTCCCGGCGCAAACCAATTCACCCCGTTCACCTCCCGGCGCAGCACTTCGCCTGGGTGGAAGCGCTCATGGGCGCGGTACCAGTCTTCGATGCGCGCATCCAACCAGCCGTGAAAACGCCAGAACACCGGGTTGATATGGGAGGAAAACGGGTCGCCGAGAAAGTCGTTTTCCGCGCGAAACCAGCGCGCAGCATAGTCGGCCTGTTCGCGGTCGCCGGTGACCGGCTGACCATTGGCGGGGTCGCGCGTCACCGTGGCCCAGCGCATATGCAGCCAGTCGTGGATATTCAACTCCACCTCCGAACCAAACTGCGCCAAGGTCAGGCGGCTTAGGTATTCGGGATCTTGGTACTGCGATTCCCACACCTGAAAGTTGCTGTAGTGGGTGGCGTTGGCTTTGATCTGCGCCAGCCACAGGCTGAGCTCTTCGTCGTCGCTAGCCACCCAGGCCGGCGGTACCGAGTTGCCGTCGCTATTGTCGTGGTAACGGATAAACCCCTGGCGGTCGTGTTCGATAAATACCGGCGGTTGCGGCAGTTCGTGCCAGGTGGGCAAGTCCGGTTGCAAGCGTTTGGCGTGGGCGAGCATATGCCGGTGCATAAAAAAGAAGTCTTCGCCGGAGCCATTTAAATGCTTGCGCCGCCCGCGGGCGCCACGCTCAGCCTCGCGCGGGCCGGGCTGCCAGCCAAGGCCACGCAGGGCGCTGCGTTTGTCATCGTCCAGACGCCGCCATTTATCCCGACTGGCGTGCCAGAGTTGGTGAAACAAACGGTGCTGCGGCGACACCAACCACGCCAGCAAGGCTGGCGCCAATGGCGTGCGCTCGCGGGCTTCGGGAAAGGCGCGTTTAATCGCGACAAATTGGCAGTCTTGCTCCGGCAGGCTAAGCGCGCGATCCAGGTCGTGGATGCGCCCATTTAACGAAGCACTGCCGGCATCGCTCCAAGAGCCCCAGACCTCATCCAACAGCGCCGTAAATTCATAACGCGGCACACCGTCGGCGCCGAGCAAACGCCAGCGCAACTGACCCTGGGGCATGCCGGTTAAATCGCCTTGCACGCGGTATTCGGCCGGAGCGTTGCTGCGCAAGGTGCTCGGCAAACCCAAATAGCCACGAAGCGCCCGGCCGGTTGGGCCAACATCCAGCAGCAGCTCAACCTTGGCCGGCAAACCGAGCATGCCCTGCTCTGAACCGGTCAAACGCACATCCCAAATACCGCGCAACTGATCGGCAAAGCGCGCGCCCGGCGCTGTG
>NZ_JBBNAH010000579.1:0-2553 GCF_037994325.1 Pseudomonas sp. | reverse complement strand
GCAGTAAGCCGCACCGTTTTCGTAATCCCTTTGGTGAACCGGCGCGGCTGATCAGCGCGACGACTCCCGCCAATTTCTGAGTCTTGGGTTGGGCTGCAACGCCCATCCCCATAAAAACTAGAAAGTCCTCGCCCATTGGGCGGCAATGTTTCATTACAAAGACCTGCGACAGGATGCCGTGTTCCGGCACGATGGCCTAATCGGTATACTGTCGCCCGCTCGCGCAACCGTGGCCGCGAGCGTGACTAGCCACGATAGAGGGTGTAAGCGTGAACCTAATTAAGAAAATGCTGGCGGCGCATGTCGCTGTGTTGGCCCTCTGGGCGGTCAGCGCTCAGGCTGCTACGACCAATGACGATATCGCAGCAAGACTGAAGCCAGTAGGCGAAGTGTGCATCCAGGGCGAAGAGTGCAAAGGTATCGAAACCGTTGCTGCCGCTGCTGGCGGCGGTGCGAAAACTCCGGATGACATCATTGCTGCGCACTGTGGCGCCTGCCACACCGCCGGTGTACTGGGTGCTCCGAAAATTGGTGACAGCGCTGCCTGGAAAGAGCGCGCCGACCACCAAGGTGGCCTCGACGGCCTGCTGGCCAAAGCCATCACTGGTATCAACAGCATGCCGCCAAAAGGCACCTGTGCTGATTGCAGCGATGATGAGCTGAAAGCCACCATCCAGAAAATGTCCGGCCTGAAATAAGCCGCGATGTTTTGAAAAAACCGCCTTAGGGCGGTTTTTTTGTGGGCGCTCCGCGACCGTAGGGTGAGTGCACCCAGCGGTTTGGGGGGGCGCCATGGTGCGCTTCGCACGACGCACGTTTTTATCGATGTGGGGCGTCATTTCGGCGATTTTGCAGTCACACTCCATGAGCCGTCTTATGGAGATTGACCCTTGGCCCTTAGCTCCCTGGATTATGCCGTCGAGCAGATTTTGCAGCGTATCGACGGGCCTATTCACCTTGGCTTACCTCTGGGCCTGGGTAAGCCCAATCGCTTGGTCAACGCCCTGTACCAGCGCATCAAGGCGCAGCCCCAGCGTTCGTTAACCATCTACACCGCGCTTTCCCTTGGTCGGCCCCATGCCAGCAGCGATCTGGAGCAACGCCTGATGGCGCCGTTTCTTGAGCGCGTATTCGGTAACTACCCGGAGCTCGATTACCTGCACGACCAGCGCCGCGGCGAGCTGCCGGCCAACGTGCAGTTGCAGGAGTTTTATCTTCAACCTGGCAGCCAACTGCACAACCCCAAGGCGCAGCAGGACTACGTCAGCCTTAACTACAGCCAGGTGGCGCGCGACCTGAATCGCAAGGGCATCAATGTGGTGGCGCAGTTGTTGGCGACCGATATCCACCGGCCCGAGCACGTCAGCCTGAGCTGTAACACCGATATCACCCTGGACCTGCTGCCGTTGCTGCAAGCGCGCAAGCAGGCAGGTGAAACCATACTGTGCGTTGGCCAGCTGCATGCTGATCTGCCCTATATGCCGGGCGACGCCGAGCGCCTGCGGGATGATTTCGATCTGTTGGTCGAGGCCGGCGAGCCAAGCACCTTGTTCTCTACGCCAAATATGCCGGTGGGCGTTGCCGACCACGCCATCGGTTTATACGCCAGCACCTTGGTGCGCGATGGTGGCACCTTGCAGATTGGCATCGGTTCGATGGGCGATGCGGTGACGGCCGCGCTGCTTAATCGCCAGGGCGACAACCCGGGCTACCAGGCGCTGCTGGCCGACCTGAATGCACCCCGTTGGGCTGAGCTGATTGAGCATGGCGGCGGGCTGCAACCTTTTGCCAAGGGCCTGTACGGCTGCAGCGAAATGCTCGTGCCGGGGCTGGTGGCGCTGTTTGATGCCGGCATTGTGCGGCGCCCGGTATTCCCCGACGAGCGCCTGCAACAGTTGGCCAACAGCGGCGTGGTAGATGAGCTGGGTCAGTTGGACCTGGCGGCATGGCGAGACGCGCAACCCGATCTCGCTTTCGATCAGCCCCTTGTGGCCTGGCTACAGCGCCAAGGCCTACTGGCTGACGGTGTAAGCGTCGAAGAACAAAACCTACGTTTTGCCAACGGCCAGATGATCGTGGCCGACCTGCATAACCCCGCCTGCGTCGCTGCGCTGCAACCCTACCTGCAAGCGGCAACCAGCGGCATCTTTATCCACGGCGGTTTTTTCCTCGGCCCGCAAGCGTTCTACCGTCGCCTGCACCAGCTAAGCGACGAGCGCCGCTCGCACATTGGCATGACCGGCATCGGCTATATCAATCGTCTGTACGGTCAGGAAGACCTCAAGCGCTTGCAGCGTCGCCAGGCCCGTTTTATTAACAGCGCGTTCTGCATCACCTTGCTCGGCGCCAGTGCGGCGGACCAATTGGAAGATGGCCGGGTGATCAGTGGCGTTGGCGGCCAATATGATTTCTTTGCCCAGGCTCAGGAGCTGGACGACGCTCGCGCCATCCTGATGTTGCGCAGTTGGCGTGAGGCCGATGGCGAGGTCAGCTCCAATATCCGTTGGCAGTACGCCCACACCACCATTCCCCGCCACCTGCGCGACATTGTGA
>NZ_JBBNAH010000578.1:0-3169 GCF_037994325.1 Pseudomonas sp. | reverse complement strand
GTCCCCGCGTAGGCGGGACCCAGGGGCGCGGTTCGCCAGGGTTACCTACCAATAATTCTCCACCGCCACCGCCCCTGGCCGCCGGGTCAAACTCAGCTGCATATCGCGTGTTTTCAGCACCGCGCGGCAGTCTTCAATCATCTGTGGATTGCCACAGAGCATTACCCGAGAAAACTCGGGGGACAGCTGCAGCCCGGTGGCCCGCTCCAGTTCGCCCGACTCAATCAGCCCGGTCACCCGCCCATGCAACGCGCCGGGTACTTGTTCACGGGTAACGATGGGCACGTAAACAAACTTGTCGGCGTATTCGGCCAGGTATTCGCGCTGCATCAGCTCGGCGATCAGGTCTTGGTAGGCCAGTTCGGTAGCGGTGCGCGCGCTGTAGACCAACACCACCCGCTCAAAGCGCTGCCAGACCTCAAAGTCCTGCAGGATGGAGAGAAACGGCGCCAAGCCGGTGCCGGTGCCGACCAACCAAAGGTCGCGGCCGTCGACAAAGCGATCCAGGGTCAGATACCCAATCGCTTGGCGCTCCACCAGCAACTCATCACCCACCTGCAAGCGACTCAGCTCGCTGGTGAACTCACCGCCGGGCACCACAATGGAAAAGAACTCCAGGTGCTCGTCATGGGGCGCCGACAGCATCGAGTAGGCACGCCACACCACGCTGCCATCGGCCTTCTGCACCCCCAGGCGGGCAAACTGCCCAGCGCGAAAGCGAAAGCCGGCGTCACGGGTGGTGCGCAGGCTAAACAGGGTGGGCGACCACGGCCGCACCTCCAGCAGGGTTTCGCGGGTGAACTTGTCTTCGCTAGCGGTCATACACACAGGTTCCTGATCAAGCCGAAGGCGCAGTGTCGCGCAAAGTGGCGGCGGGCAATACCCGCAAACAATAGGGGCTTAGCCGGTGCGGCCAAGACATTGGCCGCGTAAGCCATGGACGCACCTCGCCAATCGGCGGAGTGTTGGCCGCCTATATCACAGAATAAAAACAAAGGAGACACCCATGTCATTCGCACGCCAAACCATCTGGATTACCGGCGCCTCATCAGGCATTGGCGAAGCCTTGGCCGCCGCCTTTTTGCAGCAGGGCGCCAAGGTGATTTTGTCCGGGCGCCGGGTTGAAGAACTCAACCGCGTCGCGGCCCAAGCCCCCGAACGCTGCCTGGTATTACCGTTTGAAAGCACTGACTACGCCGCCCTGCCAGATGTGGTCGAACGCGCCTGGGCCTGGAGCGGCCAGGTGGATTTACTGATCAATAACGCCGGCATCAGCCAACGCAGCCTGGCGTTGGACACCCATCTTGAGGTGTACCGACAACTGATCGAAGTGGACTATATGGCGCCCCTGGCCCTGACCCAATTGCTGCTGCCGAAAATGGTCTCGCGCAGAAGCGGGCACTTGGCGGTGGTTAGCTCGGTAGCGGGCAAAGTCGGCACGCCGCTGCGCAGTGGTTACTGCGGCGCTAAGCATGCGGTGATCGGTTACTTCGACGCCATTCGCGCTGAGGTTGAACAGGCCTATGGCATTGCCGTTAGCGTGATTTTGCCGGGCTCGGTGCATACCGCCATCGCCATCAACGCGCTGTCCAGCGATGGCAGCGCCCGTGGGCAATCCGACCCGAATATTGAAAACGGTATGGACGTGACGGTGGCCGCCGCACAGATTCTCGCCGGCCTGGCCGAGCGGCAGCGGGAGATTCCAGTTGCCGAAGGCATTGAAGCCATGGCGTTGAAACTGCGCGTGGCCAACCCGGAGCAGCTGTACACCCTGACCGCCCAGGAAGGTGCACGCTTAGCCGCGCAACGTGAAAGCGGAGGCTCGCTGGACCCAAGCAATATTCGCAGCAGCTAATTTGCCGGAAAAATCTGGATTGCCGCCTGCGCGGGAATGACGGTGAATGTCCCGGTTAACAGCATCGCCCCCGCGCAGGCGGGGGCCTGAATCGCGGAGCACGCACCGTCATTGCCCAAACCGCTGCAACTGCATCTCCTGCAACCGGCTCAAGGTGCGGCGAAAGGCAAAGGCCAGGTAGCCCTCGGTATACAGCGCCTCCAGGGCCACTTCGGCGTGCAGATAGAGCGGCACACGGCGGTCGTAGCATTCGTCGACCAAGGCGATAAAGCGCCGCACGCTGTCGTCGCTGGCCGATAGCGCCGGCAACTGCCGATCCCCCGCCGCCACCAACTGCGCACCGTCTTCAGTGCCCCGGGCGATTTTTGCGACGCGTTGTTGGCCACTCAGGTTGGGCACTTCCCCCAGCAAAATGGCGCTAAAGCGGTCGCACAGGGCGATAAAGTCCGGCGCGGCAAAAGGCTTTTCGCACAGTTCGCTAAAGCGGCACCACAGCACGGAATCGGCGAAGGCCTCAGTTTCCAGGCGGCGATTTCCCACTGCCAATTCGCCGTGCTGCACCGCCTGCCCCGTACTTAATTCGGCAAATACCGCCGCTAACGGTGCACCGTCGGCACTGGCCCAATAGCGCTGCGTGGCCTCGCCAGGGTGCAAGCGGTGGTCCTCACCGCCATCAATGGCCACCACCTGCATATGCGCTTCAATGGCGGCGATCGCCGGCAAAAAACGCTCGCGGTTAAAGCCGTCGGCATATAGCTGGTGCGGCGGCTGGTTGGAGGTGGCGACCAGCACCACACCCTGTTCAAACATCAGGGTGAACAGGTTACCGAGGATGATCGCGTCGCCAATATCGTTAACAAACAACTCATCGAAACACAGCACCCGCAGCTCCTGCCCCAACTCCACCGCCAGAGCGCGCAACGGATCGGGCGTGCCGGTGAGCTGGAACAGGCGCTTGTGCACCCACTGCATAAAGTGATGGAAATGCTGGCGCCGCGCAGGCACGTGCAGGCTTTGGTAGAAGCAGTCCATCAGCCAGGTTTTGCCCCGACCGACCGGGCCCCAGAGGTAGACACCCTTGGCCAGCGTGTCATGGCAATGCTGCAAGGCTTCGGCGGCGTGCTGTTGCGCGGCGTCGGGGAAAAAGCCGTTGTGCTCAACGGCGTACTGGTAAGCGGCCAGGGGTTGTAGCGGGGTAACCATGCACAGCCCCAACAAAAAGTAAGCCGCGAGCATAACGCCAAACCCGTAGGGTGTGCTGTGCGCACCAGGGCATATACCGGTAAACGCCGTGGTGCGCACAGCACACCCTAC
>NZ_JBBNAH010000577.1:0-1698 GCF_037994325.1 Pseudomonas sp. | reverse complement strand
GTGGTGATTAATCCGCCGGTGCACGAAGACAACCTGTTTAGCGCGCAAATGCGCGAAGTCACCTTTCTCGGCAACCGTTGCCGCCTGCGCTTTGAGCTCGACGCCCTGCCCGGCCATTCGCTGTTGGCCGAATTGGAACCCGAAGCCATGCCACGCCTGAACGGTGCGGATATTTGGGTGGCCCTGCCGCCGCGCAGCTTGCAGGTGTTTGCCTGATGGAGCGCGCCGTGACCATCGCCAGCGCGCCCGCACGCCGCCACGCGCCAGCAGACCTGGCCGACCGCCTGTTTGTGCGCGGCGGGCAATGGCTGTTGCTGCTGTTGCTCGTACTCACGGTGCTGTTGCCGCTGCTGGCCATGCTCTGGCGCGGCATTGCCGGCGATGCCAGCCAGGGCGGCGGGCTAAGTGCAGCGGCCACGCTGTTTGGCAGCGCCAACTTTCGCTGGCTGTTGGGCAACAGTTTAAAGGTCTCGCTAACCGTGGCGCTGATTGTGGTGCCGCTGGCCTATGCCTTTGCCTATGCCCTGCAACGCACTTGCATAGCGGGCAAGCCGCTGTGGCGCGGTATTTCCCTGCTGCCGTTACTGGCGCCGTCAATGCTGCCGGGCATTGCCCTGATCTATCTGTTCGGCAACCAGGGCGTATTGCGCGGGCTGATCAGCGACAACATTTATGGCTTCTGGGGCATTGTCCTGGGCCAGGCGATTTACACCTTTCCCCATGCGTTGATGGTGTTGCTCTCGGCCCTGGCGCTGGCCGATGCACGGCTGTTTGATGCTGCCTCGAGCATGGGCGCATCACCGTGGCGGGCGTTTCGTAGCATCACCTGGTCGGGCAGCCGCCAGGGCGTTTTCGCCGCGCTGTGCTTGGTGTTCACCCTGTGTATTACCGACTTTGGCGTGCCGGTGGTGGTCGGTGGCGACTATCAAGTGCTGGCCTTGGAAGCCTACAAGGCGGTGGTTGGCCAACAGCAGTTTGGTCGCGGGGCGCTGATCGGCATGGTGCTGCTGGTGCCGGCGCTGCTGAGTTTTGCCGTCGACCTGTGGCTGCGCCGGCAGCAGCGCGATGCCATGGGTGGCCGCGCCCAGGTGTATCACCCCAAGCCGAGCCGGGGCCGCGACCGCGCCTTTCTGGCTATCACCGTGTTGGTGTGCATCGCCTTGCTCGGCGTATTTGGCATGGCCATCTATTCGTCGCTGGTGAAGTTCTGGCCGTACAACTTGGCGCTGTCGCTCGACCATTACGCCTTCTCGGAGTTGCCCGGTGGCTGGCTGGCCTATCGCAACAGTTTGCTGCTAGCGGTGTGCAGCGCGGTGTTTGGCAGCCTGGTGATTTTTACCGGCGCCTATCTGATGGAAAAAACCCGGCAAACCGCCCTGACCCAAACCCTGCGCCTGCTGAGCTTTGTGCCAATGGCGGTGCCCGGTTTGGTCTTCGGTTTGGGTTACGTGTTTTTCTTTAACCAGCCGCATAACCCGTTGGCCGGCCTGTACGGCACCTTGACCCTGTTGGTGCTGTGCACCATTGCGCACTTTTTTACCACCGCGCAGATGACCGCTGCCGCCGCCCTGCGCCAGCTCGATGGCGAATTCGAGGCCGCCGCCCTGTCGCTGAAAGTGCCGCTGGTTCGGCACTTCTTGCGGGTGACCTTGCCGATCTGCCTGCCCGCCTTGCTGGACATTATTCGCTACCTGTTTG
>NZ_JBBNAH010000576.1:0-5352 GCF_037994325.1 Pseudomonas sp. | reverse complement strand
GTGTAACCATGTTCTTCAAAATAAGTATTTACTGAGCGTACTACCTCGGACAAGTTACATCCGACCGCTCCGCTGAAGGCTACAACAATCTCTTCAGATTGCCGTGAGTTTATTCTGTCGACAATGTCCTTGTCCGAACCCTGAGATACAGGAGCTGACGGCCTTTTGGCATCTGCAGTGTTTGACATCCATTTCCCCTACCGCAACGAAGGTACTACCAGTCTGATTTCTGCGCTCTTAACAGGACCTTATCAAGAGCTTTTTTGTATTCTTCTTCTTTTTTCTTGGCTTGAAAGAGCTCTACGCGAATGACATTAGAGCTATTTCTTGCATCGATAGCAGGAGCTTCACTGAGTCCAGTCTTGCCTGAATTTTTCATCGATTTCCCTCGCATTACCATCCAGTCATGGCTGGCAAACCGGCGCATTCTACTGTCCATAACGGCAAAAGCAACGGCGTCCCTCTCGGCGATTCTAGTTGTCGCGTGGCTACGCGCAAGCGGATTTACCTATCGGAGCGCCATTTCAAAGCCTTTTATCTAAGATTTTCTGTTCTTTTCGACCGGCTACCAGTCGATGAGCGGTCAAAAAGTAACTCGAATTGGGGTAGCAGTACCTTTTTGCGCAGCCCGATCCTCTCCAACTAGACACCTGCTGGCAATAATAGGTTTAGGCAGTTTTCAGGAGAACCATTCACTGCTGACCGGAACGCTCCTATGGTTGCGCTCCTCGCTATGCCTTACCTGTAATAGGGATTTCTGACGGTTGGACAGACTTTATTCCTAGACTAATAAACTTTTTGAGGGGTTTACGAGGCCAGTACAGACTTTCTCGAAAACTAGCATTGGCTAGAACCCCCGCGTGATAAGGGGGAGGGAATACAGACTTCATTGATTAGGTTCACTGTTATCCACAGCCCGCATCAGCATTTCTTTCAGCCGCTATACGCACACGCTTGGCGCCCTTCCTATTTCATTCCACACGCCCTCGCCGCGAACCTGATCGCCCCAACCCGGTAAAAAGGCGCTCACCATGCAACCCTGGCAAACCCCCGCCGCCATCCTGCAAGTACGGCGAATACTCACCAGCTACCGTCACTGGTTTGCTCATGACCTGATCCCCGGCGCGCTGGACCTTGAAGGCGAGGAACTGGCCGAAGCCGCCTACCACGCACCGCGCACCTTGCTCTCCCATGGCAGCCAGCCCGACCCCATCCTCAACTACGGCAACGCTGCCACCCTGGCGCTGTGGGGCTACAGCTGGGAAGAACTCACCGCCACCCCCTCGCGCCTCACCGCCGAACCCATGGAGCGCAGCGCCCGCCAGCGCTTTCTCGAACAAGTGAACAGCCAAGGCTACGTCGCCGACTACCGGGGCATTCGCATCGCCAAAAACGGCCAGCGTTTCTGCATAGAACAGGCCGCCGTGTGGAATGTGCTGGATGAACAAGGCGAGAAGATTGGCCAGGCGGCGAGTTTTAGCCGCTGGAAGTTCATCTGATCCTTCGTCCCTGCCCGCCGCAGCCGACAGATTTACCCCATCGCCGCGGCCTACAGTTCGCCATCGCTGAATGTTCAGCGATCCGGTTTAGTCGCCGGAAATGGAATGTAGGGATGTGAAACCGTCTGCTGTATCCCGTGGGCATTTTTCGCCCTGCAGTTATGGCAGTTGCGCGTGGGACACCTTCGGGTGTGCCGGGCATTCTCCTTGCGTTCCAACCGGTCGACTAACCCGCGTGCAACTGCCACCTTTTTTCGCATGATGCGACTAGGTGGCGGTCTCTTACGGATCAGGAGAATCACCATGAAAGGAACACCAGACGTCACCACCACCCAACCCTTCGGCCTCACCGAAGCCTTACCGCTGTTCTCGGTAAACGCCGGCATTCCCATCGACGACGCCCTTGAGCAAGCCAGCATCTTGATGGCCTGCGTAGAAACCATCGCCGCCGCCCGTGGCATCGCCGATGCCGACGTGGAAGCCAACGCCATTCAATACCTGGCAGAAGCTTCCAAAGCCATCCTAAAAGCCTGCCGCCACTAACGGCATCGCGGCGAACAACCGCCAACGTTGTTCGCCGCCTCGTAGGGTGTGCTGTGCGCACCAATGCGCATACCTCGATATCTCTTTGGTGCGCACAGCACACAAGATCAAAAGTTCGCGCGAGCTAGCTGGCATATACCGCAACCGCGTACATACCTTTTTTCCGTGTCTCGCCCTGATAGGCAAATCATTACGATCAGGTAGAAAGAGCTAGGATCGGCCGCTTGCGCTAATAGACTTCACAAGGGGTTGAACACAGGCATTACCGCGAAGTGGCAAGCGACTTCCAGTCCCGTTCCGTCGCGAAGCCAATTTTGTTAATCAGTTTGCCAACTCCACCTACTAACGCCCAAGGCTGTGTCGGATGGAGCCCACTCCAGTCGATATCTCCGCACTCGAAACAAACTTCTAAGGTACTGGTCAGGCGGGTTTGGGAATAAAACTGAATAGTGTGATGTGGGACGAATATACAGCCGGCGAAGCCGTTCTTGGTTTCTGGGTCAAGCGCATTAACGGTGTTCAAAAAGTAAGTTTTTTCGGCCGTGTCGAGTGTATGGGCGCGGTAAATAATTGGCGTGTGATCAGCGTTTGGGTCAGCTGTGTCGAACCGGTTGGAGTGCTCGGTCACAACAATGCGTTCGGCTTGGGTAATTTCCGTGGCGAGCTGTTCGATAAAAAACTTACCCTGATCTTCCATCGAAAAACGTTCGTCAGAGGCAGTGGCAAATGACATCCACGCCATAAAAAAGGTCGCAGCAAGCTTTTTCATTGAATTCTATTTCTCTGCATGGGGATTAGTTCGCGGCCTTATCCGTTCGCGCACAATCTTAATAAATTCCAATTTTTGCTCTTTGGAAGAAAAGGCCTCCGGCGGGATGATGTGAGCCATAAAGGGCGATATATAAATGGCTACTCGGTTAGCCCGAGCAACCACTTTATGGACCCCGCCGTTCCAGAAGAAGTACGACTTGTTGTAGGGGGTTTCTTCCATCAGCGCGCCATCTTGCAACTCGATAACATGCCGTGTCAGTACGCTATGGTTCTTGCGTGAGTAGAGATAGAGGCAGTTGAAAGTGGACTGTATTAGCCAGATCACCAGGTACAGAAAAGCTGCGTATACCAGTGTGAAGATAATTCCCTGGGTACGCCAAAAACCCCATACCGCGAGCAGAGTGCAAAACAGAATAAAGCCTTGCAGCACGGGTGATCTAAATTGATGGACCGTGTTGAACACCAGTACATCGCGGAACTTGTTTTCGTACTCTATTCGCATGGTTTCCCTTCTAGTTTTCCAGATTGTTTCGCTCCTTCAGCGGCGCTTACAGTGCGCCGTCAAAGCCTGGCTTTAGGTAAATAATCATCAGCGAAAACATATCCAGCCCCACTTCGTCAGAGGATTTGAAGTCGCTCCCGGGCGGGGTCTTTGGATCTTTCACCAACGTGTCGGTTTTGCTATCCAGCACGAAGCTGTAATACGGCGGCAGGGGCGACCAACGTTCGATTGTGTTGGTTCGTTTGCCCGATATGCCTTCCATTTTCCATATTGCCCCATCAAAGCCTGTGCGCCCGGACTTCCTCGGCAGTTCCCAAAAGTTCGACATACGCTCGCCCTTCAGGAGGTTTTTCAGCTGGCCGGGAGTAAGCGGCATTTGGTGCTGCGAGACAATTTTGTTTGCCGTTTTGGAAAAACTGGTGAGCGTCACGCTGGGCGGCTGGTCGCCATTTTTAAGAATCAGGGTGTAGCTCAGGTCTTCGTCTTCAACGCTGCGCGACAGTGAAAAGCGGAATGCTGTAAAGGCGCTTAACGGGCCTTTTGCGTAGCTGCTCAGCGGCGGTTCCACCAGATGATTGTCGGGGAAGTCGCCCTCGTCCGCGTGGGCAGAAAAAGCCAGCAGCACGAGGAGAGGCAGCGTGAGAATGCGCCAGCGGGTGAGGCGTAGTGCGCGAAGATGCATGGTCCCGTCCTTGGTATGCAGGGGTAGCAGAGCCGCACAATAGGCGAGCGCCCTAAGCGCTGCCAAGCTCCTGCCATTGTTTAAGTAAGGCGCGCACGATCCATCACATGCCCAAGCCCAAAAACCAGCGGTAATACGGGTTGCCGCCATCGCGCTGCACCACGCCTTTTACCGCCTGTTCCCATTCTGTGCGTTTGCCTTGGTAGGCCAGCAGCCCTACGCCGTAGAAGCTTTGCAGGCGTTCTTGTTGGTCGGTGACGGCGTTGGTGAAGGCGGCGTCGGCGTTGAGTAGGGGCGGGCGGGTGGTTTTGCCGAGTAGGGCAGGCAGGGTGCGGGTGATTTCGTCGGCTTTTACCCAGGGGGCGTATTCGATGCGCGGGTAGTCGTCGGTCACGGCGCGGGTGTCACCGGCGAAGCGTTGCAGGCCGACGCGGTCGGTAACCCAGGTGCCGAGCAGGGCGGCGGCGTTGGCGATGCCGACTTGGCGCAGGGCGTTGGTGATGTCGGGTTGGGCGAAGCGTTGGGCGATACGCGCGGCGTCCAGGGGCATGGGTTGCAGGGAGCCGACCAAGAGCATTTCGTGGAATTCGGTGGTCCACAGCGAGGCGTGGGGGAATACGTCGAGGAAGCTTTGTACCAGGGCGCGGCTTTCTTCCGTGGTTTGGGTCGGCAGCGGCAGCCATTGGGCGACGATGCCTTGCCTGTTAAGGCGGCTGGCGGCGAGTTGGTAGAAGTCGCGCGAGTACAGGTTGACCACGCCAGCGGCGGACGGCGGCGGCGGTTCGAGGGTGATGAGGTCGTAGGTGTCGGGGTTTCGCAGCAGTTCGCGGCGGCCGTCGCGCAGGCGGATGTCCAGGCGCGGGTCGCTGGCGGCGTTGAAGTTGCCTTTGAACAGCGGCGCGGCGGTGATAACGGCGGGCAGCAGTTCGGCGACCACGGGTTTTTCCAGGCCGGGGTATTGCAGCAGGGCGCCGGCGGTGATGCCGGTGCCAAAGCCGATTACCAACGCCGAACGCGCTTCACCGCTGTGGATAAGCAGCGGTAGCAGCGCTTGCAGGCGCATGTAGCGCAGCGAGGGCATGGCGTCGCCGGTGTTGGACACGCCTTGGATATACAGGCGGTTAAAGCGTTGTTGCCGGTTGCCCTGGGTGACCACCGCGACCGTGCCGCCACGCCCTTCTTCGTAAAACGCCAGGCTGCCTTTTTGCGCGCCGGGTAGCAGTTCGGCCAGGGTTTGCGGTGGGGTGAACAGGCCGACGCCAACCGACAGCAAGGCCACCGCCAGCACGGCGTTGCGTAGGCGGTTGCTGACCTGTTCGCCAAAGCTTACCGCCACCAGGCCGATCAAGGCGGCC
>NZ_JBBNAH010000575.1:0-1890 GCF_037994325.1 Pseudomonas sp. | reverse complement strand
ATGAGCTTCGCGACTTCTCTAGCAAGTTGTGAACACCAATAAAAAACCCCGGGGTTAGCGGCCCGGGGTTTTTTTATTGATGTTCATATTGGCGGCTTGTGAGGCGAGAGGGCTTAGCCGCCATGCTGTTGATCCGTAAGGTGTGCTATGCGCACCTCACGGTTACCCACCGGTAAATCGCAAGGTGCGCGCAGCACACCCTACAAATGCGCTGATCTACTGGGCGATATGCCGCTGGTAAATCGCTAGCTGCTGCGTCTGCTCGGCGTCAGGGTAGACCTCGCGCAGGAATTGATTGAGTTCGGCAACGCCGCGCAGGTCTTGTTGCTGCCCAAGCTGTTTGGCCAGTTGCAGGGTCAGGGCCGGTAGGTGTGGCGGGCGGTTGCGGGCTTTGCTCAGACGGCGCCAGGTTGCCAGGCCACGCGTGCCGTCGTGACCTTGCAGCAGCCGTTGCAGCAGGTGCAGTTGCACCGCTGGGTGTTGCAGCAGCGTAAAGCTCGCGCTGTCGTCGGCCAGGCGCTGCAGTTGCGGCAGGTTGGCGGTGGCATGGGGGAGGGCGAAGAGTTGTTTGAGCACGGCGCTGAGCAGCACTTTGTCTTCGCGGCTTTTTGCGACGGGGTACAGGCGCTCGAGCAACAGCAAGCGACCCGGATAGCGCGTGAGTAAATCCACGCCACGGGTGGCGGCCTGTTCCAGATTGAAATTGCCGATCAGGCTGTCGAGCGCTGCCACTTCGCGCTTGAACGGCGCGTCTGGGTCTTCCTTGTTCAGGTAAGCCTCATCGACTTTTAATTGGCCGACCTGGCGCGGCAACCATACGGCGAGAAAGCCGGCGCCCATGCCGCCGAGGTGGGCGTAGTAGTTAACGTGGTCATTGGCCAGCAGCAGGCCGTAAAGCTCCTTGCCCATCCAGATCGGCAGAATCCACAGCGCCGGCGCGCGAAAGTAGCCGAACAGCGGCCCCAGCCAGTAGAAGAAGTTGATCCGCCGCAGACCATAAATACCCAGGTACATGCCCATCAACCCGGCGATGGCTCCGGAGGCGCCGATGCCGGTGGCCCACACCGGGTCCATCACCCACCACAGCAAGTGCGAGGCCAAGCCGCTAAGCACATACAGACCCAGATACACCGCGCGGCCCAGCGCCCGCTCTAGGGCGAAGCCGAAGATAAACAGGAACAGCATATTGCCGGCCAGGTGGCCGAAGTCGGCGTGCATAAACATGGCGCCGAACAGGCCCTGCACGCTGAACTTGGCGGGGATAAAGCCAAACCGGTAGTTACTGATCTGATCGCGCGCGGCCTCGGCTTTGGCTCGCGCGGCCTGCCATGCAGGGTCAGCCTGGTAGGCGGGGGTGTGATGCAGCGTATTTTCAAACTGCAAATCGCTGATGATCAGCTGCGCCAACTGGCCCCTTGGCGCGGCGGTAAACGACTTGCTTTGTTTTTCGTCGAGCTTGTTGCGGGTAGCAAACGACTCGATAAACAGCGCCTTTTCACGATTGAGCAAGCCGCCATCAAGGTAGGTTTTTACCGCCAGCTGTTCACGCGCGTCGTCGCCACCCTGGTAGCCGAAGTAGATCAGGGTATTGAGCAGAATCAGCAGCAGGGTAAGGACTGGCGGTTTCTTCCAGTCCAACGGGTGTTCGGCGGGAATGATCAGCACGCGTTTCGTCCTTGAAATGAGCGGGGTGTAGAGGGTTGCTTAAGCGCGCTTGCTGTCGATCCGGATCAACTTGCCGCCTTCAAAACGCAGGAAATAGATCATCCCGCCTTCCCTTGGGCCGTATACCCATTCGAGGATTTCGACTTCTTCGGTGCGGTTGCCGATGCGGGTTTTCTGATAGCCGATCACGTTGCTGCTCACTGGCGCGCCGCATTTGGCTTGTAC
>NZ_JBBNAH010000574.1:0-1514 GCF_037994325.1 Pseudomonas sp. | reverse complement strand
GGCCTTTGCTGACATCACCTTTAAAGCGCAGCTTGCAGCCGGTGGCGGAGATATCCAGCAATTGGCCTTTGACCGGCACCTTGAGTCGGTCGCCGCCGAGCTCGATATTGACCGCTTGAGTTTGTTTCAGCGGGGCGCGGTAAGCGTTGCGGCGCTGGTGGTAGAGCACCTCGGTCGGCAGCGGGCACCAGTAGCAGTTGGAGCCTTCCATTTGACCGACCTGCACCTGTTGCTTGTATTCCCAGGCGATACGCACGCCCTCATGAAAGCCCTCAATACGAAAACTCTCACCGGCTTTCAAAAAACGTTCGCCGTCATTCGGCACCATTTCATCAAGTGCCAGCACGCCGCGTTCACGGTTGATCTGAATGATAAAGGTCTGAAAACGCTGGGAGCGCTCATGGAACGTAATGATCAGCGGGTCGCGGTGCTCTTCTAGCTGGCGCAGAGCAGCAAAAACTTCTAACGGAGCTTTTAGGACTTTCGGTGGTTGCGGGCCATCACCCGCGGCGAAGGGGTTGGACACGGTCCAGAATTCTCCGAGCAAAATACTGTGGCACTAGCATACTGGCGTTGTGCCTGTACGTCCCCTGCGCCTTGTTATAGTTGGGTGTATTCAGGCCTGACTGAGCGGGCGCTGGTGGCCGATTCTAGCGGCACCGCCGCGACTGTCATAGAGCCCTGGCGTATCAGAGTTGCCGCGCAGAATGCCGAGCATGCCGCCCACCGACGCTTGATTGATACGGATCAGCCGACCATTGCGGGTGTTGGCAGTCTGACAGCGTTCCAGCAAGGCGCTAAGTTCGCCACCACGTTCAAGCAACTCGCTGCCAATTGGCGACTGTTCAGCCAGGGCAGTAAGGCCGCTTTGATCGGGGCTTAGATTGAGCGAGGAGAGGAGCTTGTTGCGTTCGCCGCCATGCTGGGCGAGTACGGCCAGCAGCGGTTGCTTGTTCGCGAGGATGGTTTCCAGCAAGGGAAGGTCGCGATCGGTCAGGGCTTGGAATTCGGCGTCGATCAGTTCAAGTAACTGCGAGGCGGTGCCGATGTCTTCGTTGAACAGGTCGAGCAGGGTCTTATCGTGCATGGCGAACTCTCGGAGTTAGGCGTCCAACAACACCCCCAGAGTTGCCCGGCAAGGGTTAACGCTGGGATTCGAAATCGAGCAGTTTACTGGCTACGCGTTTGCTGTCGACTTGATAGCTGCCATCGGCCACAGCCTGTTTAAGGCGGGCAACGCGTTCTTTGTCGACAATAGGTTGATCGCTAAGTTTGTCAGTTACTTTCTGCAGTTGCTGCGCCTGCTGGCTGAGCTGTACCGATTCACCGGTTTTGGCGGTGCTTTGTTCGGCAGCATTGGCAGGAGCAGTGGGTTGTGTGGCGCTCGCGGTATCGTTGCGGCTACCAGTTTGGGTCGTATTGGTACGCCCAGTGCTGGTGGACGCGGCGGCGTTATTTAGCCGGTTGATATCGATGACCATGATGCAAAACCTCAGACAGTGTTTGGACGCTTG
>NZ_JBBNAH010000573.1:0-3101 GCF_037994325.1 Pseudomonas sp. | reverse complement strand
GTTTGCTGCGGTGTGGTGTTGTATGCGCCGCTGACCAATATGGTGTGGATCGGTTTGTTGAAGCTGACTACGGGTGTGTTGGTGGGGATGTTTGTGTTGGCGTTGGTGTTTGGGCGGCGGATTAAGTTTGATCCGGTGTTGCGCTAACGTCTGACCGTTCACCGTTCACCGTTCACCGTTCACCGTTCACGGCTTCGGGTGAGCGTTTTTTCCTGGTTATCGCGTGTGCTGAACGTTTGGTTTCGCGCCTTACGCGCGAGTTTCTTTTTCCAGTCGATGAAAAAGAAACCAAAAAATCTTGCCCCTACCTTGGGTCTACGCTGCGCTCCGACTTCCCTCGCTACGTCGTCGCTCCAGGGGCACGGCCCAACGGGCCTTCCATGGCCCGATGTGCCTCTCGCGGCGTCCCTGCCGCTCTACCCCTTACACAACGACTCCACTCGGCCTGCGATGAACGGGGCGGGTAGATCAAGAGCGGATCAAGAGCAGATCAAGGTCAAGTGCTCCCTCTCCCTAGCTCGCTCGCCTAGCCGCCGCCTTAGCAGGAGAGGGCGGTTTGACGGAGCTGTTACGGCGAGCACTGATCTGTCCCCCTCGCCCGCGTGCGGGAGAGGGGCTAGGGGTGAGGGCTGCGGCTTGCACAGTTCATTGCGCTGAGCACTTAAATCGGCAACGCCATATAAAACTGCGAGCCCTTACCCGGCCGTGAGTACACGCTGATGCGCCCGCCGTGCAGTTGCACGATTTCTTTGCACAAGGCCAAGCCCAATCCCGCGCCGCCTTTGCGTTTACCTATCTGTACAAACGGCTCAAATATCCGTGCCTGCTGGCTGAAGTCGATGCCTTCGCCGTAGTCCTGCACGCTGATGATTAGCCGCTCGCCATGGCGGCGCGCTTGTACCTGAATTTCACTGCCGCTGATGCTGTGGCGCAGGGCGTTGCCAATCAGGTTGTCGAGTACCCGTTCGATCTGTTGGCGGTCGATGTTTACTTGGGTCAGCGGTTCCAGCACTTCGACCACTATGTTGATTTCTCGCTCGCTGGCTTTGCTGGCGAAGCGCTCTTGGGTTTGGGTGATCAGTTGCTGCAGGTCGCACGGCGCGCGTTCGAGTTTTTGCAGGCCGTTTTGGTAGCGCGAGAAGTTCAGCAGGTCGGTAATCAGTTGCACCAGGCGCGCCATTTCTTCGTCCACGGTGCGAATCAGGTCAGCTTCGCGCGATTCGGCAGAAAACTTCAGCCGTTCTTGCAGCAGGCTGAAGGCCATGTGCATGCCGGTCACGGGGGTGCGCAGTTCGTGGGAGGCGCGCAGTACGAATTCCATGCGGATACGTTCGAAAGCGCGTTGTTCAGTTACGTCGCGCAGCACCATCACTGCGCCTACGGTACGGCCGTCAACGTGGTGCACGGGGGTCAAAGCCCAAGCCAGCAGGCGCTTTTCCCCGGCGGTTTCAATCAGCAGGTCTTCCGGTATCTGTTCCAGTTGCTTGCCGCTGAGCACCAGCAGCACCGCCTCGTCCAGTTCCGGGCGGTTGATCACTGAGCCCAAGCTTTTGCCGAGCAGGTCGTGTTCCCAAAACAGTTGGCGGATGGCGACGGGGTTGGCGTGTTCGATATGGCCGTGTTCGTCGATGATCACCAGGCCATCGTCAATGCTGTCGAGCACGGCTTGCAGGCGTTTTTGGCTGGCGACCAGCGCTTCAACATTGGTTTCTTTGAGCTGGCGCAGGGCATCGGCCATCACCCCGAAACGGCTGCTGAGCAGGGCCATTTCGCTCACCGACGATACCGGTAGGGTGATGCCGAAGTCGCCTTGGGCGATTTTGTCGGCGGCTTTGGCCAGCGCTTCGATCGGGGTGCCGAAACGACGGGCAATGCTTTGCGCGGTCAGCAAACCGACTAGCAGCACGGCGGCGCCGAGCAGGCTTAGCAGCAAGGCGATCAGCTTGGCACGGTCGCGAGCCTGGGCTTCGGCCATGCTGACTTTATTGATGGCCGCCTGCTGCACGTCAAGCAGGTGCTTGCGCACCAGATTGAAGGCTTGGCTGACGTTGTTGTCGTTATTAATACCGCCGCCGGTGGGGTCGGCCTCACTGAGCATGGCGAGAAAATCGCTGTAGGCCTTATCGACCCGCTCGAAACCCTCGCGGTCGTCGCGGTTGTCCAGGTCCATGCTTTCTTCCAGCAGGCTGCGGAATTTCGCCTGCGAGGCACGCAGCGCTTCCAGGTCGGGTTTTTCCCGCAGCATGATGGTCAGTTGGTCGCCAAAGCTGGTGCGCAGGCGTTGGCCGAGGTCGATGGTGGCAAAGCTGTTTTGAATCAGGCCTTCCTGGGTCTGGGCCATGCGCAACACGCTGACCACGCCCAATAACAGCCCCAGCAGCGCCACTGTAATCAGCGCTGAGAAGCTCAGGAAGAACCGCGTTCGCAGGGTCATGGCGGGCTTCATAGGTTGTACTGTTTGCGTTTGCGGTACAGCGTCGAGGCGTCGATGCCCAGTGTTTTCGCGGCTTGGTCCAGGGTCTCACTGGTGGCCAGTACGGCGGCGATATGGGCTTTTTCCAGGTCTTCCAGGCTCAGGTCAGCGCCCACACGCGGGGCATTGCTGCTGGTTGGCGCGACCAGGCCTAAGTGGCTGACGTCGACGATTTCCTGCGGGCAAATAATGCTCGCCCGTTCAATCACGTTGCGCAGCTCGCGGATATTGCCCGGCCACTGGTAGTCCAGCAGCGCGGTGCGCGCCTCGTCGCTAAAGGCGCGGCCAGGGCGGGCGTAGTCTTTAACAAAGCGGGCGAGAAAACGCTCAGCAAGCATCAGCACGTCGTCGGCACGTTCACGCAGGGGCGGCAGCTTGAGGGTAATAACGTTAAGGCGATACAGCAGGTCTTCACGGAACTTGCCTTCGCGCACCATGGCGTCCAAGTCCAGGTTGGTCGCCGCGACAATGCGCACATCGGCGCGGCGGGTCACCGGGTCGCCGACGCGCTCGTATTCCTTGTCCTGAATAAAGCGCAGCAACTTCGGTTGCAGGCTGAGGGGGAAGTCGCCGATTTCATCAAGAAACAACGTGCCGCCGTCGGCCTGGCTCACCCGGCCCAAGGTAC
>NZ_JBBNAH010000572.1:0-10304 GCF_037994325.1 Pseudomonas sp. | reverse complement strand
TGGCGAACATTGTCTTAGCTGTTTTGGTTTAGGGATTTTTCGGCAGTCAAAGCGCCACGCTGACCGCCCCATCTATAAAAGAGACAAGAAGATGAAAATCACCAAATTGACCACCTTTATCGTGCCGCCGCGTTGGTGCTTTCTTAAGGTGGAAACCGACCAGGGCATCACCGGTTGGGGCGAGCCTGTGGTGGAGGGCCGTGCCCATACCGTTGCCGCTGCCGTGGAAGAGCTTTCCGATTATCTGATCGGCAAAGACCCACGCAATATCGAAGACATCTGGACTGTGCTCTACCGCGGCGGCTTTTACCGCGGCGGTGCTATCCATATGAGCGCGCTCGCCGGCATCGACCAGGCGCTGTGGGATATCAAAGGTAAGGCCCTCGGCGTATCGGTGAGCGACCTGCTCGGCGGCCAAGTGCGCGACAAAGTTCGCGTGTATTCCTGGATCGGCGGTGACCGCCCAGCCGACACCGCTCGCGCCGCCAAAGACGCCGTAGCCCGTGGCTTCACCGCAGTAAAAATGAACGGCACCGAAGAGCTGCAATTTGTCGACAGCTTCGACAAGGTCGACCTGGCCCTGCAAAACGTCGCAGCCGTGCGTGATGCGGTGGGGCCGAACGTAGGCATTGGTGTCGACTTCCACGGCCGCGTGCACAAGCCCATGGCCAAGGTGCTGATGAAGGAGCTGGACGCCTTCAAGCTGATGTTTATCGAAGAGCCCGTGCTCAGCGAAAACTACGAAGCGTTGAAAGAGCTAGCGCCGCTGACCAACACGCCAATCGCCCTTGGCGAGCGCTTGTTCTCGCGTTGGGATTTCAAGCGCGTGCTGAGCGAAGGCTACGTCGACATTATCCAACCCGATGCCTCCCACGCTGGCGGCATCACTGAAACCCGCAAAATCGCCAATATGGCTGAGGCCTACGACGTTGCTCTGGCCTTGCATTGCCCGCTAGGGCCGATTGCCCTGGCCGCCTGCCTGCAATTGGATGCCGCTTGCTACAACGCGTTTATCCAGGAGCAGAGCCTGGGCATTCATTACAACGAGAGCAATGACCTGCTTGATTACCTCAAAGATCCGGGCGTCTTCAATTACGAGCAGGGCATGGTCAAGATCCCCAACGGTCCGGGCCTCGGCATCGAAATCAATGAGGAGTATGTGATTGAGCGCGCCGCCATCGGTCACCGCTGGCGTAACCCGATTTGGCGTCACGCCGACGGGAGTTTTGCCGAATGGTAAGCGCAGACCTGCAATGGAAGGTGCTCAGCGATGAGCGCTTCAAACTGGCCGAAGCGCCGTTCTGGGATGCTGCGACCCAGGCCTTTTATTGGGTGGATATTCCCGCGCGCCTGGCCTGCCGCCAGGTGCAGGGTCAGATCCAGCAGTGGCGGCTGCCAGAAGTGGTCTCGGCATTTATTCCCTGCCAAAGCGGTGATGCGCTGGTGACCCTGGCCAGCGGCGTCTATCGCCTCGACCTTAATTCGCCGTTCGAGCAACCCGCGTTAGCGCTATTTTGCGTGGCTGATCCGGTAGCCGGCAACCGCGCCAACGAGGCCCGTTGCGATGCCCAAGGCCAGCTGTGGCTGGGTAGCATGCAAAACAATATTGCCGAGGATGGCAGCGATCTGCCGATTACCCGCAGCTCGGGTGGCCTGTTTCGTATTGATAAAAACGCCAACGTTACGCCGTTGCTGGAAGGCCAGGGCATCGTCAATACGCTGCTGTGGAAGGCCGACGGCCGCGAGCTGTATAGCGCCGACACGCTCAAGGGCGAGCTATTTGCCTATCCCATTGGCGCCGACGGCACGCTCGGCGAGCGGCGCATCTGGGCTGAGTCGTCATCCTGTGGCGCGCCGGACGGCTCGGCGATGGATGCGGAAGGCTTCGTGTGGAACGCCCGCTGGAAGGGCGGTTGCCTGCTGCGTTATGCGCCGGACGGGCGCCTCCATCACGTCATCCAGTTGCCAGTGAAATACCCCACCAGCTGCGTGTTCGGCGGCAAAGATCTGACCACTTTGTATGTGACCAGCGCACGCCCGGCGGCTGACAAGCACCTCGCCGAAGACTCGTTGGATGGCGCCGTGCTGGTGGCTGAAATCGGCGTGGCTGGCATGGCCTGTCACCGCTTCGCGGGTTAATAAAACTAGGAGTGCAGGGAATGGCTGAACCACTAACGTTACCGCCGGTGCCCGAGCCGGTTTATGGCGAGCGCCTAAAGGGCAAAGTTGTGATTGTGACGGGCGCTGCCCAAGGCATTGGCGAGGCCATTGTGGCCTGCTTCCAGGCCCAGCAAGCGCGCTTGGTGATTGCCGATATTCAGGCGGAAAAAGTGCAGGGCGTTGCCGCCCGTTGGCGCGATCGCGGTGCCGAGGTGTATGCCCAGGGCATCGATATCACCGACAAGGTGCAATGGCAGGCATTGGTGGATGTGACTATCGAACGTTTCGGTCGCGTGGACGTGTTGGTCAACTGCGCGGGCGTTAACGTCTTCCGCGATCCGCTACAGATGAGCGATGAGGACTGGCGCCGCTGCTTTGCCATCGACCTGGACGGCGCCTGGTTCGGCTGCCGCGCCGTGCTGCCGCATATGATCGAGCAGGGTATTGGCAACATCATCAATATTGCCTCCACCCACTCCAGCCACATTATTCCCGGCTGCTTCCCGTACCCGGTGGCCAAGCATGGTCTGCTCGGCCTCACTCGTGCCTTGGGTATCGAGTACGCGCCCAAGGGTGTGCGGGTTAACGCCATCGCCCCGGGCTATATCGAAACCCAGCTTAACGTCGACTACTGGAACGGTTTCGACGACCCCCACGCCGAGCGCCAACGGGCGTTCGACCTACACCCGCCGCGACGTATTGGCCAGCCGGTTGAAGTGGCCATGACGGCGTTGTTTCTGGCGACCGACGAGGCGCCGTTTATCAATGCCACCTGCCTGATGATCGATGGTGGCCGCTCGGTGATGTACCACGAGTAACGCATTACGCAACGCCCGACCTGATCCAATAAAAACAAGAGGATTACCTATGTTCGTGCACCGTTTTACTCAACGCGGCTTTTTTGCCCAACGCAGCTTTCGCGCCGTCGCGTGCGCTGCCACGTTGCTCGCCGCTGCTGGTTTCAGCAGTCTGGTTAGCGCTGAAGAAGTGAAAATCGGCTTTCTGGTCAAGCAGGCGGAAGAGCCTTGGTTCCAAACCGAATGGGCCTTCGCGGAAAAGGCCGGTAAAGACAAAGGCTTTACCGTGATCAAAATCGCCGTGCCTGACGGCGAGAAAACCCTGGCGGCCATCGACACCCTGGCCGCCAATGGCGCAAAGGGGTTCGTCATCTGCCCGCCTGATACCTCCCTTGGCCCAGCCATCATGGCCAAAGCCAAACTCAACGACCTGAAAGTGCTGGCCGTCGACGACCGTTTTGTCGATGCCAAAGGCAACCCGATGGAAGACGTGCCCTATGTCGGTTTGGCCGCGTTCAAGATCGGCGAAAAACAAGGCAAGGCCATGGCCGATGAGGCGAAGAAGCGCGGCTGGGATTTGAAAGAAACCTATGCGGTGATAACCACCTTTGATGAGCTGGACACTGGCAAAAAGCGCACCGATGGCTCCATCGCCTCGCTCAAGGCTGCCGGCCTGAGTGCAGACCATATTCTGACGGCGCCGCTGAAAACCCTCGACGTGCCAGGCAGCATGGACGCCACCAACTCCGCGTTGGTCAAGCTGCCCAGCGACGCGAAAAATCTGATTATCGGCGGCATGAACGACAGCGCTGTGCTGGGTGGCGTGCGCGCCACGGAAAGCGCCGGTTTCGCTGCCGCCAATGTGATCGGCGTCGGTATTAACGGTACCGATGCGATTGGTGAGCTGAAAAAAGCCAGCAGCGGCTTCTACGGTTCCATGCTGCTTAGCCCCGACACCTCTGGCTATGAAACCGCCAGCCAGATGTTCGAGTGGGTGACTACCGGTAAAGAGCCGGCCAAGTACACCGCCCTGGACAACGTCACCCTGATTACCCGGGAAAATTTCCAAGCCGAGCTGAGCAAAATCGGTTTGTGGAAGTAAGCACTTCGGGTAACCCACGCCCGCCGCTCATGTGGCGGGCAGGAGGCAACGATGTTGGAACACGCGAGCAGCAACGCCAGCCTGCGCTTCAATGGCATTGGCAAAGAGTTTCCCGGGGTCAAGGCGTTGGCGCAGATCAGCTTTGAAGCCAAGCCCGGCAGCGTGCATGCGCTGATGGGCGAAAACGGCGCGGGCAAGTCGACCCTGCTGAAAATTCTCGGCGGCTTTTACACCCCCAACAGCGGCCATTTGCAGATTGGCGAAGAGGCGCTGACGTTTAAATCAGCCGCCGACAGCATCGCCCATGGTGTGGCGGTGATTCACCAGGAACTGCAGCTGGTGCCGGAAATGACCGTCGCCGAAAACCTGCTGCTTGGCCATATGCCGTCGCGCTTTGGCGTGATCAATCGCGGCGCCATGGTCCGTCGCGCGCGGGAGCTGCTTAAAGGCTTGGCCGATGAGATCGACCCGAATACACGGCTGGGCAGTTTGTCCCTCGGCCAGCGGCAGTTGGTGGAGATCGCCAAGGCCATGTCGCGCAATGCCCGGGTAATTGCTTTTGATGAACCCACCAGCAGCCTGTCCGCGCGCGAAATTGAGCGCTTGATGGTGATCATCGCCCGGCTGCGGGACGAGGGCAGGGTGATTCTGTATGTATCGCACCGCATGGAGGAGGTATTCAAGATTTGCGATGCGGTGACCGTGTTCAAGGACGGGCGCTTCGTCTGCACCTTTGAGGATATGCAACAACTGACGGTTGAGCAGTTGGTGAGTTGCATGGTCGGTCGCGATATCGACGACATCTATAACTATCGTCCGCGCAGCCATGGCGCCGTGGCCCTGCGGGTAAAAGGGCTGCTGGGCCACGGCGTGGTTGAACCGGCTGAGTTTGCGGTGCGCTGCGGCGAAATTCTTGGCTTGTTTGGCCTGGTTGGCGCTGGGCGTACTGAGCTGCTGCGCCTGCTTGCCGGGCTGTCGCGTTGGGAAGCCGGGCAAATGCTGCTGGGTGATAACGAGGTAGCGCTCAAATCGCCCCGCGATGCGATTGCCGCTGGGGTGTTGCTCTGTCCCGAAGACCGTAAAAAGGAAGGCATCGTGCCGCTGGCCAGCGTGGCTGAGAACATCAATATCAGCGCTCGCAGCCACCACGCCAACGTGCCCGGTCTGATCAACAGCAGTTGGGAGCGCAGCAATGCGCAAAAGCAGATTGCAGCACTGAATATCCGCACGCCGTCGGCCAACCAACCGATCATGTTTTTGTCCGGCGGCAACCAGCAAAAAGCCATTCTCGGCCGTTGGCTGTCCATGCCGATGAAAGTGTTGCTGCTGGATGAGCCCACCCGGGGCATCGACGTCGGCGCCAAGGCCGAGATTTACCAGATCATCCACAACCTGGCGGAGCAGGGCATTGCCGTGATTGTGGTGTCCAGCGATCTGATGGAAGTCATGGGTATTTCCGACCGGATTCTGGTGATGAGTGAAGGCGCCATTACCGGCGAACTGGCGCGCGATGAGGCCGACGAGGCCCGGCTGCTGCAACTGGCACTGCCGCGTACGCGCAATTGATGCAAGCTACTAGCTTTCGAGGTGTGTATGTCACAGGTTAAAAAAGCCAACGGGCTATGGATGGGATTGGGCCAGCGCAAGTTTTTCGACGATTGGGTCATGCTGCTGGCGGCCATCGGCATCTTTATTTTCTGTACGTTGTTTATCGATAACTTCCTCTCGCCGCTGAATATGCGCGGGCTGGGCCTGGCGATTTCCACCACCGGCATTGCCGCGTGCACCATGTTGTTTTGCCTGGCGTCCGGGCATTTCGATCTGTCGGTGGGCTCGGTAATTGCCTGCGCTGGCGTGGTGGCGGGTGTGGTGATGCGCGACACCGATAGCGTGTTTCTCGGTGTCGCAGCAGCGCTGGCGATGGGGCTGTGTGTGGGGCTGATTAATGGCTTGGTGATCGCCAAGCTGAAGATCAATGCGCTGATTACTACCTTGGCGACCATGCAGATCGTCCGTGGCCTGGCCTATATCATCTCCAACGGCAAGGCGGTCGGTGTCTCCAACGAAGGCTTCTTTGTCTTCGGCAATGGCCAGCTGTTTGGTGTGCCGGTGCCGATTGTGATCACCTTGGTGTGCTTTCTGTTTTTTGGTTGGCTGCTCAACTACACAACTTATGGGCGCAATACCCTGGCCATTGGCGGTAATCAGGAAGCAGCGCTGCTGGCCGGTGTGCATGTCGATCGCACCAAGATCATTATCTTCGCCGCGCACGGTTTAATCGGTGCACTGGCCGGTGTGATTCTGGCTTCGCGCATGACCTCCGGCCAACCCATGATCGGCCAGGGCTTTGAGTTAACGGTGATTTCAGCCTGTGTGCTGGGCGGGGTGTCACTAAGCGGCGGCATTGGCATGGTTCGCCATGTGATTGCCGGGGTGCTGATTCTGGCCATCATCGAAAATGCGATGAACCTGAAAAACATCGACACCTTCTATCAGTACGTTATCCGTGGCTCGATTCTACTGATCGCTGTGATCATCGACCGCCTCAAACAACGCTGAAGCATGGGCAGCGCGGTAAGCGTGCGGCCATAATGCTGCCCGCAGTCTCCCTTTTAAGGTTAGCTATGCAGGACGACGACGGAAAAACCGCCAAGGACGCTGCCCCTACTGGTACGCAGACGCTGCTGCGCGGGCTGGCCGTGGTGCATGCCGTGGCCAGCGGCGCGCGCGATCTCAAGCAGATTGCGCACATTATTGGCACCACCCGCAGCACCACACACCGCTTGGCCAGTTGTCTGGTGGATGAGCGCTATTTACGAGTGCTGCCGCAGGTGGGTTATTTATTAGGGCCAAAGTTGATTGAGCTGGGGTTTCAGGCGCGCGAGGCATTGCCGCTGGTGACCTTGGCTACGCCGTTTCTTGATCAGTTGTCGGCCCTTACGGGTGACACCATTCACCTCGCCATTCGCGAAGACGACGATGTTCTTTATTTACAGAAGAACCCTGGCCGTAATGGCCCGGAAATGCGCTCGCGGGTCGGCCATCGTATGCCGTTGGCGCGTACCGGCATCGGCAAAGCGCTGATGCTGGATTGCTCGCCCCAGGAATGGCAGCGGCTGTATCAGGTCAGTTTGCCGGCTGGGGGCAAAAATCCGTTGTGGCCCAATCATGTCGAACCGACCTGGGAGCAGTTCCAACAGCGCATGTTGGAGTATGGAGAGGGCGGCTATGCCTTCGACCTGGAGGATAACGAGCCGTCGATTCGCTGCGTGGCGGCACCGGTGCGCGATGCCAGTCGTAAGATTGTCGCCGCCATTAGCGTGGCCAGTACCGTGCCTTATATGTCACTGGAAAAGATGACGGCGCTGATTCAACCGGTCAAAGACGCCGCTGCCGGCCTCTCTGCCGAGCTGGGCGGGTAAGTCGGTGAGCCTGCTCAAGGCGCCGTGGTTGCTGGCTTTGGCTTAGGTAGAAGGGCTATTGCTGTAGGTCATTTCAGACCGTTTTTACCTGTGACGTGCTGTGTGGTGACTTCTTGAGTTTTCGCCACTAGAATGCATGCCCTTGATTCTGGGGCCGGAAACGGCCGGCTAACGTCTGTGCAACGAGGAATATCCATGCAAGTTTCTGTTGAAAATACTTCCGCTCTTGAGCGTCGTATGACCATTGGCGTTCCTGCTGAGCGCATCGAGACCGAAGTAAACAAGCGTCTGCAGCAGACTGCACGTCGTGCCAAGGTTCCGGGTTTCCGCCCAGGCAAAGTGCCAATGAGCGTTATCCGTCAGCGTTACGAAGACGCTGCTCGCCAGGAAGCCCTGAGCGATCTGATCCAAGCCACCTTCTACGAAGCTGTGGTCGAGCAAAAACTGAACCCGGCTGGCGCCCCAGCTGTTCAGCCAAAAACCTTCGAAAAAGGCAAAGACCTCGAATACGTCGCCACCTTCGAAGTGTTCCCTGAATTCCAAGTTGCCGGCTTCGACAGCATTGCTATCGAACGCCTGGAAGCCGAAGTCGCTGATGCCGACCTCGACAACATGCTGGAAATCCTGCGCAAGCAAAACACCCGTTTCGAAACCGCTGAGCGTGCTGCTCAGAAAGACGACCAGGTCAACATCGACTTCGTTGGCAAGGTTGACGGTGAAGTGTTCGCTGGCGGCTCGGCCAAAGGCACTCAGTTGGTAATCGGTTCCGGCCGCATGATCCCTGGCTTTGAAGATGGCCTGGAAGGCGCTAAAGCCGGCGAAGAGCGTGTGCTCAAGCTGACTTTCCCAGCCGACTACCAGAACCTGGAACTGGCCGGTAAAGAAGCTGAATTCACCGTTACCGTGAACAGCGTTGCTGAACCAAAACTGCCTGAGCTGAACGACGATTTCTTCGCTCTGTTCGGTATCAAAGAAGGCGGCCTGGAAGGCTTCCGCGCCGAAGTTCGCAAGAACATGGAGCGCGAGCTGCGCCAGGCAATCAAGTCCAAAGTTAAAAACCAAGTGATGGAAGGCCTGCTGTCGGCCAACCCGATCGAAGTGCCAAAAGCCCTGCTGAGCAACGAAGTTGACCGTCTGCGCGTACAAGCTGTGCAGCAGTTCGGCGGCAACATCAAGCCAGACCAACTGCCAGCCGAGCTGTTCGAAGAGCAAGCCAAGCGCCGTGTTGTACTGGGTCTGATCGTTGCTGAAGTGGTCAAGCAGTTCGAATTGAAGCCTGACGAAGCCCGCGTTCGCGAGATGATTCAGGAAATGGCTTCGGCCTACCAAGAGCCTGAGCAAGTGGTGTCCTGGTACTACAAAAACGACCAGCAACTGAACGAAGTCCGTTCGGTTGTACTGGAAGAACAAGTTGTAGATACTGTCCTGCAGAAGGCCAATGTGACCGATAAGCAGGTCTCTTACGAAGAAGCGGTCAAGCCGGCAGAAGCGCCACAAGCAGCCTGACCCCTACCGTCGTACGAGCAACCATAAGCCAGCCTTCGTGCTGGCTTATGTGTATTTGAGACATGACAAAAGCTAGGGAGCGTCGGATACATGTCCAGTAATCCTTTTATGCCGCAAACCCATGACATTCAGGCCGCTGGTGGTCTGGTGCCTATGGTCATCGAGCAGTCCGCCCGTGGCGAACGTGCTTATGACATCTACTCCCGCTTGCTTAAAGAGCGCGTGATTTTCCTGATCGGCCCAGTAGAAGACTACATGGCCAACCTGGTAGCAGCGCAATTGCTGTTCCTGGAAGCGGAAAACCCGGACAAAGACATTCACCTCTACATCAACTCGCCAGGTGGTTCGGTGACTGCGGGTATGTCGATCTACGACACAATGCAGTTCATCAAGCCTGACGTATCCACCATCTGCATCGGCCAAGCCTGCAGCATGGGCGCCTTGCTGTTGGCTGGTGGCGCTGCGGGCAAGCGTTACTGCCTGCCGCACTCGCGCATGATGATTCACCAGCCGTTGGGTGGTTTTCAGGGGCAGGCTTCGGACATCGAGATTCACACCCGTGAAATCCTTACCATCCGTGACCGCCTGAACCAAATCCTGGCGCACCATACCGGTCAGCCGATTGAGGTTATCGCTCGCGATACCGACCGTGACAACTTCATGAGTGGAGAAGTCGCAGTCAATTACGGTTTGATTGATAAGGTGCTGAGCAAGCGGGAAATGGCTGCTCAGTAAGCCTTTTGGCGGCGGTCAGTGATACACGGCCGCCTTGCGGGCTTGAAAATGCCCGCATTTGCCCTCATCTTGTGTTTCAAGCCTATCGGATTGGATTGAACGAATGACTGACACCCGCAACGGCGAGGACAACGGCAAACTGCTTTATTGCTCCTTCTGCGGCAAAAGCCAGCATGAAGTACGCAAATTGATTGCCGGCCCCTCGGTCTTTATCTGCGACGAGTGCGTTGACCTGTGCAATGACATCATCCGCGAGGAGGTGCAGGAAGCTCAGGCGGAAAGCAGCGCTCATAAACTTCCAGCGCCCAAGGAAATCAGCACCATCCTTGACCAGTATGTAATCGGTCAGGAGCGAGCAAAAAAGGTTTTGGCGGTAGCGGTGTACAACCACTACAAGCGCCTTAACCAGCGCGACAAGAAAGACGATGTCGAGCTGGGCAAGAGCAACATCCTTCTTATTGGTCCTACCGGTTCGGGTAAAACCCTGCTGGCAGAAACCTTGGCACGCCTGCTGAACGTACCTTTCACTATTGCCGACGCCACCTCGCTTACCGACGCGGGTTATGTGGGTGAAGACGTGGA
>NZ_JBBNAH010000571.1:0-9553 GCF_037994325.1 Pseudomonas sp. | reverse complement strand
ATCATTTCTCTGGCCTTGTGCACCGCCGGCTACACCGCCGAAATTATTCGCGGCGGCCTGCTCAGCGTGCCGCACGGGCAAATCGAAGCGGGGCAAGCCATCGGCCTGTCCCGCTGGCAATTGCTGTACCGCATCATTGCCCCGATGACCTTGCGCCAAGCCCTGCCGGCTTACTCCACCGAAGCGGTATTGCTGGTGAAATCCACTGCCCTCGCCAGCCTGTTGACCGTGTGGGATGTGACCGGCGTCGCCCAGCAAATCATTCAGCGCAGCTACCGCACCATGGAAGTGTTCGCCTGCGCGGCGTTGATTTATCTGGTGCTGAATTTTCTCGTGGTGCGTGCGGTCGGCTGGCTGGAGGGGCGCTTGGCAATTCCCTCGCGGCCCCGTGAAGACGACAGCGCCCTACCCCCTGCACCCGCCCTTTCCACCCCCAGCAAGTTGCCTGGAGCGCCATGACTTCTCCTGCCTCGCCAACCCTTAAGGTGGCCAATATCCATAAATCCTACGGCGCCGCCCATGTGCTCAAAGGCATCGACCTGCAAGCCGAACAAGGTGACGTCATCTCTATTCTCGGCGCCAGTGGCTCGGGCAAAAGTACCTTTCTGCGCTGTATCAATCTGTTGGAAACGCCGGATGAAGGCAGCATTCAGGTCGGCGATGAGCAAATCGCTCTGCACCGTAAGCGTGATGGTTCGCTTACGCCCAGCAACCGCAAGCAGGTGGAACGCATGCGCGCCCGCCTGGGCATGGTGTTCCAGAGCTTTAACCTGTGGTCGCATATGACCGTGCTGCAAAACGTTATGGAAGGCCCGCTGCGGGTACTCAAACGCCCGCGCGCCGACTGCTTGCAAGAGGCCGAAGCCTTGCTGTACAAGGTCGGCCTGTACGACCGGCGCCACTACTACCCCGCCCACCTCTCCGGCGGCCAGCAGCAACGCGTGGCCATCGCCCGCGCCTTGGCGATGAACCCCGATGTGATGCTATTCGATGAACCGACTTCAGCACTCGACCCCGAGCTGGTCGGCGAAGTGCTGCGGGTGATGCGCGGCCTGGCCGAGGAAGGTCGCACCATGCTGGTGGTAACCCACGAAATGGGTTTTGCCCGCCATGTCTCCAACCGCGTGGTGTTTATGCACCAGGGCCTGGTGGACGTAACCGGCTCCCCCACAGAACTGTTCGAAGGACCGGCCAGCGAGCGCTTTCGTCAGTTTATTTCCAGCCATCAACTGCGGAGCAGCGAATGATCTGCCGCGAAGAGCCTCCCGTGCACACCAACAGCCCGACCGCCGTAGTAATCGACACCCAACCGCTAACCTTTCGCCAGGTGGTCGCCGTGGCCCGCGAGGGCGCGCGCCTGGAATTGTCCGACCAGGCCTGGCAGCGCGTGGAAGCTGCGCGGGCGATTGTTGAACGGATAGTCGAAAGCGGCGAACGCGCCTACGGCATCAATACGGGCTTGGGTGCCCTGTGCAACGTTGCGCTGCACGACGACCAACTGGCGCAGCTGTCGCGCAATACCCTGTTAAGCCACGCCTGCGGCGTCGGCGCGCCGCTGCCGGCGGAGCAGACCCGCGCCATCATCTGCGCGGCCGTCAACAACTACGCCCACGGCCACTCAGGCATCCAGCGCCCCGTGCTGCAAGGCCTGCTCGACTTGCTCAACAACGGCATCACCCCCTGCGTGCCAGCCCAGGGCTCGGTGGGCTACCTCACCCATATGGCCCATGTCGGCATCGCCTTGCTCGGGGTCGGCGACGTCACGTGGCGCGGGCAACGTATGAGTGCCGCCCAGGCCTTGGCCGACTGCGGCATGACGCCGGTGCAACTGGGCGCCAAAGACGGCCTTAGCCTGGTTAATGGCACGCCGTGCATGACCGGCCTGGCCTGCCTGGCCCTGGCTGATGCCTGGCAATTGGCTGAATGGGCAGACGTAATCGGCGCCATGAGCTTCGAAGCCCTGGGCGGTCAACTCAATGCCTTCGATGAAGCGGTGCTGGCCCTCAAGCCGCACCCCGGTATGCAGCAAGTGGGCAGCAACCTACGGGCACTGCTGGCCGGCAGCCAACGCTTGCTCAGCCAACAAGCCTTGCGCACCCAGGACGCCTTGAGCATTCGTTCCATTCCGCAAATTCACGGCGCCTGTCGCGACCAGATTGCCCATGCGCAAGCGCAGATCAATATTGAGCTGGCCTCGGTGAGCGATAACCCGCTGCTGCTGGGTACCCCGGACAACTACCGGGTGATGTCGCAGGCCAACCCCCATGGCGAGTCTGTGGCCATGGCCGCCGACCTGTTGTGCATCGCCGTGGCCGAGCTGGCCGGCGTAGCGGAGCGGCGCCTGGATCGCCTGATCAATCCCTTGGTCAGCGGCCTGCCGGCTTTTCTGGTGGCGCAGCCTGGGGTCAACTCCGGGATGATGATCGCCCAATACGTAGCCGCCGCCCTGGTCGGCGAAAACCGCCAGCTGGCGCAGCCCGCAGTAGTCGATAACTTCGTTACCTCCGGCCTGCAGGAAGACCACCTGAGCCTGGGCACCAGTGCCGCGCTAAAACTGCTTAAAGCCGTGGAAAACAGCTACCGCGTGCTGGCCATCGAATACCTGTTGGCCGGCCAGGCCTTTGAGTTTCTCAAGGCGCAAAGCTTTGGCGTGGGTACGGAACAGGCCTGGCGTCGCTTGCGCCAGAACGTGGCGCCCTACGACCAGGACCGCTGGCTGGCGCCGGATATCGAAACGGTATTTAACCTGCTTAAACGCAGTGAGCCAGTCTGGAGCTGACTGCACAGCGCATAGACCCGTAGGGCGCTAGCCGCCCTACGCTCGCGACGATTAGCCGTGGGTGATGGCCTCATAACCCTCAACCGGCGCCGGCCACGGGCTGAGAATCTCGAAGCCGGTGTCGGTGACCGCGACCATATGCTCCCACTGCGCAGACAGGGATTGATCCCGCGTGAGCACCGTCCAGCCATCGGCTAAGGTTTTCACCCCACGCTTACCGGCATTGAGCATGGGCTCCACGGTAAAAATCATCCCAGGCTTAAGCTTCAAGCCAAGGCCTGGGCTGCCGTAATGCAGAATCTGCGGCTCATCGTGGTAGACCTTGCCAATGCCGTGCCCGCAATACTCGCGCACCACGCTAAACCCGGCACTTTCAGCCACGCTTTGAATGGCATAGCCGATATCACCCAAGGTGGCCCCAGGGCGCACCACCCGAATACCCGCGCACATCGCTTCATAGGTAGTCTTCACCAAGCGCAGCGCTTCTGGCTTGGGCTGCCCCACCAGGTACATGCGGCTGGTATCGCCATACCAACCGTCTTTCACCACGGCCACGTCGATATTGACGATATCGCCGTCTTCTAACGGGCGAGACGTGGGAATGCCATGGCACACCACATCGTTCACCGACGTGCACACGGTTTTCGGATAGCCGTGATAACCCACGTTGCCGGGAAGGGCCTTTTGCACCTGCACAATGTAATCGTGGCAAATCTGGTCGAGCTGCTCGGTGGTTACGCCCGGTTTAACGTGCTCGGCGATCATCGCCAACACCTGGGCGGCAAGGGTGCCAGCCACCTTGGACTGAGCGATTTGCGCCGGGCTATTGATCGGTACGCCTTTTCTCATGAGGCAATACTCGCCGGTGCATCGGCCATATCGCAGACGTGCTGCAAACTCAGGCCACCGGCCTGTTCAGCACGAATAAGCAGGCGACAGATTTGGCTATGATCCAGCTCAGGATTGAGTTCGGCCAACATACCCAAACGCAGCCAATGCTCGGCCTGGGCATTCATGGAACGGCTTAACGCATTACTCGCCACGCGCAAGCTTTCGTGCATTTCTTCGGAGATTTTTACGATGCCCATGGCGATCACCTAATACGAAACATATATGAAACGTATACTACAAATAGTGAAGCAGCATTGGCAACCCGAATTAACGCACCACGCGCTTTTCTCGGTGCACGTGCACACCTTGCCAGCCTCTGATGCCGAATATTCCCCGAGCACTCAGCCCGTTCTGCCGTCTTGACGGCCACGGTCTGATTACGCCACCCTACGTCAGGGCCGTAGCATGAGCGAATGCTCACGATCATCGAATCTCCACTTTTCTCCAAACTTTGGCCTGACTATTGGACCGAAGAAGAGCGCGGCGCTTTTATGACCTACCTTGCCAACAACCCTGACGCTGGGGTTGTGGTACCGGGCTCAGATGGCTGCCGTAAAGTACGCTGGAACATGGACGGCAAAGGCAAAAGTGGCGCTGTACGCGTTATCTATACTGCTCAACTCGCCAGCGGCGCGCTGGTCGCGCTGATTATTTACGGCAAAGGCGCCAGCGAAAATATCCCTGCGCACATCCTGCGCAAAATCGCCAAGGAGCTAAATCATGCCCCTAACTGAAAAAGAACTCATGGAGCGAGATGCCAAACGCAATATTGGCGAAGAACTTCTGAGCTCTATTCGTGATGTAAAGGCTGGGCGCCATGGTGCTCGCCACCAACCCAATGTCACAGAGGCGGCAGAAGCGCGAAGCAAAACGGGCCTTTCCCAACCCAAGTTTGCTGAGTTGCTCGGCGTGTCTGTACGCACCCTGCAGGAATGGGAACAAGGACGGCGAACGCCATCCGGCGCAGCGCGTTCGTTGTTGCACATTGCTACGTCACGACCGGACGTGTTCCGCGATGTGCTGGCCGGTTAGCTCGAAATACAGCAGTAAAGCCGCATGAGCGTTATGCCTGGGATAGTGTTCCCCGAAGCGATAGCGTTACAGTCAGAGCCCCTGTGCTCGGAGCAAGACGGGCAAAACTTTTTCTCGTAGAAAACCGTCCAAATGATCGCCGCAACTAGAAAAGCCTGCGTATCAGACGTTCTACCTAACCCTTTCGGATTTTCTCAGCCATGAGCGAACACCCGCCAAAGCCCACTTGCGCAGCCTGCCAAGACGGTGCCGCCCTTGAGTTCGACTTCAGTATGGCGTTCCAGCCCATCGTCGATATGCGCGACCGCAGCCTGTTCGCCTATGAGGCGTTGGTACGTGGCACAGATGGCAGTAGTGCGGCGTCGATTCTGGGGCGCGTGACCGACCACAACCGCTATGCCTTCGACCAGGCATGCCGGGTTAAAGCCGTGGAGTTGGCCAGTCGTTTACAAGTTCCGTGCCTGCTGAGCATCAACTTTCTACCCAACGCCGTGTACAAGGCTTCGACCTGCATTCGCGCCACCCTGGAGGCTGCCCGTCGCTTCAACTTCCCCACCGAACGGATTATTTTCGAGCTAACCGAGGGCGAAGAGTTACAAGACAAAGACCACCTCAAAGACATTATTCAGGAGTATCACAAGCATAACTTCCGCACTGCCATCGACGACTTTGGCGCCGGGTATGCGGGGTTGAACCTGCTGGCGGAATTTCAGCCAGACATCATCAAGCTGGACATGGCATTGGTGCGCGATATCGACACCCACAACGTGCGCCAGGCAATTGTGCAGGGCATTTTAGGCGTTTGCCGCGCCCTGAATATTGAAGTGATTGCCGAGGGTATCGAGTCGGTCGGCGAGTTGCGGCACCTGCACGGGCAAGGCATTAATCTGTTCCAAGGCTATTTATTTGCCCGCCCGGCGCTTGAGCAGTTACCCGAAGTGAACTGGCCAACCCTTTAATCTGACGCTTTGACTCCACTTCCAAAACCGTCAGCTATGCGCTGCTAACGCTGCGGCTAACTCAAGAAGAGTTAGCCTTTCCCCCCCCAGTCCAATACCTCACAAAAAAACACGCTGTTGAGCTCTCCCTCCTTTAATACGCCACTGCCTGTGTGGCACCTCTTTTTTACCGGGGGATCCGCGTTTCTATACTAAGGTTATGTCCAGTTAACTTTAGAAAATACGTAGGAATTACGATCGACCCAAACCGCACCAAGGAGCGCTCATGTTCAACCAACCACTAAAAAAAGAGTTGGCAGCTCAGGCCGCCAAAATTATCGAGTATGAAAGTTTGTTTGCGGCACTTGAGCGATCTATGGCGGTAGTGGAATTCGACCTGGACGGCAATGTTCTGCGCTGCAATGACAATTTTTTGCTTGCGATGAAATACCGAGCTGATCAGCTTACCGGGAAAACTCACAAAGACTTTTGCTCCCCAGCCTTAGTGCGCAGCAGTGAATACGCCGACTTCTGGGCTCAACTGCGCGCCGGAAAATTTCTCTCAGGCACCTTTAAACGCGTTAATGGCCAAGGACAGAATGTGTGGCTAGAGGCCACTTACAACCCGGTGATGAACGAACAACGGCAGGTAGTAAAAGTGGTCAAGTATGCGCTGGACGTCACTGAGAAGCTGACGATAGACGCTGAAAGAGGCGGCAAACTGAACGCACTTGATCGCGCAATGGCCATCATCGAGTTTGCTCTGGACGGCACTATCCTTGGCGCCAACGAAAACTTCCTCAACGCCATGGGCTACTCCAACACCGAGTTGAAGGGAAAGCACCACCGCCTATTTTGTGAACCGAGCTTGGTCAACAGCAGTGAATACGAAGACTTCTGGCGGCGCCTCAACGCTGGCGAAGTTGTCAGTGGACAGTTCAAGCGCATAGGCAATCACGGCAGAGTCGTCTGGCTGGAAGCGACCTATAACCCGGTATACGACGCCGAAGGCAAGCTCAATAAAATCGTTAAATTCGCCGCCGACATAACCGCTCGCGTAGAGAAGTTTGAAGAGGACTCGCGCGGCGCGTCTCGCGCCTACCACATTTCAGCCGAGACGGAAAAAATCGCAGAGCAAGGTGCTCAAGTCATTCAGCAGACGGCCAAAGAAATGCGCCTTATCGCGGACAATATTGGTACTTCGGCCCGGCTGGTCGGCCAGTTAGGCGACCGTTCTGAACAAATCACCGCAATCGTTAATACCATTCGCGGCATCGCCGATCAGACTAACTTGCTCGCACTCAATGCAGCCATTGAGGCGGCCCGTGCAGGTGACCAAGGCAGAGGGTTTGCCGTGGTTGCTGACGAAGTAAGACAACTGGCAGGCCGTACCAGCCGTTCAACGGCTGAAATTGCAGAAATGATTGGCTTGATCCTATCGGAAACCCGAGATGCAGTTGCGAGCATGAATGCCACACAGGAAGGTGCGCAACGCGGAGTCACCCTGGCGGACCAGGCCGGTGCGGTTATCTTACAAATCCGCAGCGGAACAAGCGATGCAGTCGAGGCCGTAAGTATGTTCGCCTCCAAACTTGATGAATCGGAAGTTATTCCAAAAAGTGCGGCCGGATGGGTCGGGTGAGATCAAGCAGGGGAGCGTTAGGGCCTTACTGCGGTAGCACCGGAAAACGGCTAAGCAACTGCTGCGCTAAATCGTTCAAGGCGGCAAATTCCTTGAAGTCCGGCGTGTAGTCCATTTGCTTGGGCCACTGCTCGGCAGCGGTTTTGTGCCAATAAAGAATGGCGTCGTGCCCGGCGACTGAGTCGGGCATCTGCCTACGGGTATATTGCCAAGGCTGACCATTTACCCAACGCCATTCACGGGAAACGCTGTCTGGCTCATCGCTGGTGGAAACGTTCACCAGTTTGCCGTCGGCAAAGTTGTAGAAATAGCGCAGGTACATTTCATCGTCGGTACCGGTCAGCCAAATACTGCACACCTCCCCGCTCGGCTTACTGGCGACATACACCTCGGCTGTATGGCGATAGGGCCAACCCACGGCAACAGGCAGATTGGCCATGTAGCTGCTATTCACAAAGCTCTGGTTGCCGGGCAAGGAACAGGACTCATCAAACTTGCCGCGGCCCTGTGCCGGGTTCCAGTGCCACCCATGGTCGCTGCCTGGAATCGCGGTAAATGCGTCGAGCAGTTCATGACTGATCATTTGCTGATCGTCGCCAAAGTGGCCGCGCACCCTCGCCATAACGCTGTCGCGACTGGCCCAATACACCTCGCGGCCAGATTTCAGCCCGCACTGCGCCACCTCAGCGGCCGCCTTGGCACCGCGCGCATAGCTCAACAGCAAGCCATTAGTAAGCACTTCGCCGCGCTCGACATCGTCGGCATAACACCTGAGGTCAATCTCCAGGCTGGTGTTCTCACAACCTTTGGCGCAGGTCATATAGTCCAAAACCAGCGCATCGATGCGAAAGGTGCCGCCGTGATCTTCAATCACCGGCGCAAAGTCCAGGTTCAACGTATGAGGGTCGGCGGCCACTACCTGCGCCGCGGGCAGTTTGAGGTAAAGCGTGCGGTCCTGGGTGCGGGTGCAGCGCTTGAATGACGGCAAAATCGACAGGCTATAGCGCGGCGGTGGCGGGCAATTGGCGCGGGAAGTGGTTGTTTCAGTGGTATTGGGCGCGCCTTCAACCAGCGGTCGATAGGTAGCATGCAGTTTTACCTGCCAATGGCCGACTGGCGCTGCGCCGGGGTCGAGCACGCGCACGCTGACACGATGCTGTTCCAAGGCCAACGGCTGCGCCATGCACAGCGTAGGGGCCGCCAGGTAGGCAGTGAGCAGCAGAACGAGCCAAGGCAGGCGAATGGGCATGGGCGCAACCGTTAGGGCGAGTGAGCTGCCAGTGGCCAAGCAGAGCAGCCGACTCGACAGACGAGTGCGCGCAAGCGTGAATCGCGGCTGGGCTTAGGAAATCTGCTGAACATCCAGTAACGCCCATACCACAAGCCCCTTGCTCTTGATCTCTTTCTCAGCATCGAGCTTGGCGATGTCCACGCTAATGGACCGGGACTTATATTCGAACTTGAACGTGGGACCACCCTCAGCTTTTCGTACGCTGTAGGTGACCAAGGTGTGAGGAAATACCCGCTTCTCTCTTTTTACATCGTCCTTGACTGGTTCAACACCAAGCTCTAATCCGAGAGCCCGACGCATTTCATTTTCAGTCAACTGCATTTGTAGCACTACTCCAGGCTTTAAACGACGTCATGACCAGACCGGGTTAAAACGTTTCACCGGCTGTTTACGGCGGCGTATCGTCTCAATACTGAGCCATGATAGCTAGCCGCCACACTACACATCGACAAGCCGTTGGCAGATTTTGCAAAAGAGTTTTCACTTCAACAGAACACCTGCCGGCCCTGACTCTGCGCCAGAGCATAGGTAATAGGCCCAGCGCCGGTACTGCCGCCATAACTGCCGCAGGCGGCGGTGCGCACATCACAGCGTGAAAACGAAGCAACCTACAGCGCCACCAAAACGATCACCGCGCATTCGACTAGCTCGACCATCGCGCCAGCGGTATCGCCAGTGGTGCCGCCAAGCCGCTCAAGCATGCGGCGCCGCAACCAGACGAACAGCAGCAAGCCAGCCACCACCATCACCAACGCCGACAAGCCGAATAGCAACATGGCCAGGGCATGCAGCGCCAACACCAGCGGCAGGCGTTCACGCGGCAGGTGCTCGGCCAAGGCCTGCCCCAATCCGCCAGCGCGGACATAGGGCGTGGTCATAAACAACAAAGGCAACAAGCCCCGCGCTAACCACGGTGCCAGCAGCAACGCACTGGCGTGTTGCTGCTCAAGCAACGCCACCAGCGCGGTAAATTTAAGCAG
>NZ_JBBNAH010000570.1:0-14937 GCF_037994325.1 Pseudomonas sp. | reverse complement strand
GAGGTTGGGTAGGTCGACGCCGGTCCAGCGGATGGCTTCGCTGCACATTTTTTGCTCGTCGGACTTGCCCTTGTCGGCGCTGGACGTGCTGGCGCTGCCTGGGGTGCTGGCACTGCTGGCACTGCTGGTTGAGTCGGCCGCCTCTGGGGGTGGACCATCGCTGACGTAGGCTGGCTTGATGGTGACTTCTTGCACTTGCTGAGTGGCAGGCGGTTGGTTGCCGAAGTGCTTCTGCCCGTTGGCGTCGACCCAGGTGTACACCTGGGCCTGCAGGGGCATTACGCAGGTGAGCGAAAGTAGGGGAAGAAGGCGGTGACCGAGCATGGGTTAAGTCCTTTTAAATGCGCGCGGGGCGGTGCTCGGCGCACTGTAGTCAGGTGTAGCGTGGTTGCCAAGCGCCGCGTTTACGCAGAGAAAACAGTCAGGCATTGCACGCGCATGCGCGACGAGTCTCCCCATCTGAATGGTTTATTTTTTATTAAGCCAATAATTATCTAACGCTGTTCTTAAACGCCCACAGGCAAACCGTGCATTGGCGTAAATATCACGCGAAGTGCGCAATGCAAATTTATCTCCGTTTACAGTTGGCTGCGCAACGCCCTCTTGCTCATACTCCATCACTTTTAGAAAGTTACCAATCTGCTTAAGAAGATTCGGCATTGCGGCCTTAAATCTTTCTGCCTTCTTGAATTCAGACACGATCACGGAATTGTATCTAAGGTATTCATCCGACTCGGTATAACGCTTCATGGCCGCGTCGAGTGCCTTATAACGAGCGACATAGTTGGCCAGCGCCTGCGAAGCGTCAGGCAGCGTGGCAAAATTATCGGTCAACGGGCTGGTACTGGCCGCAACGGCCGCATAATCATCCGCCACCGTCGCGCATAACACGCGGTTAGCCGATTTAACGTTAAATAAATATACCTCAGCTATGTAATCCCTATTGCTGTCAGCTAAAGCAGGGCCCACAAACAGCATTAAACTTGCCGCATAGCATCCTGTAATTTTCTTCATGACAACCACCTTATCGACTAGTCGTTAGCTGCCCGCCCTAACTACGGCGAAGCGTTTTTGCAAAACTCCTAGTTGCAAGTCTGTCCTTGCGGTTAATCAAAAAAAATCACCGATTTCAAACATCAGATTCTTACCAACAATGAAAATAGCTGGCTCGATATATGCGTTAAGTAAGGGTGGGAAATGCATGGGTGCTGGTTGTAGATATCAGACCACTGCTGTCATTCAGAAGGTTATGCCTTTTGCTGCGCCCCACCTCGCAGCTACCATCGCCCTCTTCCTTATTCACCCTGCAAGCGAGCGCCGTTATGAACACCATCGCCCCCGTGGATCTGGCCAAGGCCTACCGTTTGCTTAACCACGGCCCGACCGTGCTGGTGTCGGCCCGGCATAACGGCGAAAGCAATGTGATGGCCGCTGCCTGGGCCTGCGCCCTGGACTTCTCGCCGCCCAAACTGACGGTGGTAGTGGACAAGATGACCCGCACCCGCGCGCTACTCGAAGGCAGCGGTGCGTTTGTAATTCAGGTGCCCACCGCCGCCCAAGCGCAACTGACCCACGCCGTCGGCACCCACAGCCTGGCAGACGAGCCCAACAAACTTGAACGGGCCGGCGTGCAGTTGTTTGAATTTCCCGGCCATGACTTGCCGTTTGTGGCCGGCTGCTCGGCGTGGCTGGCCTGTCGGTTAATTCCCGAGCCACATAACCAACAAACCTACGACCTGTTTATTGCCGAAGTGGTGGGCGCCTGGGCCGACACCCGCGTGTTTGCCAACGGCCATTGGCTGTTTGAGCAGGCCGACCCCGCACTGCGCAGCCTGCACTACGTGGCGGGTGGGCAGTTCTACGTGATCGGCGATTCGTTAACGGTGGCGTAGGTTGGGCTTCGCCTTCGGCTCAACCCAACCTACGTTTGCGCCACCACTACGTTTAGGCCCAGGCGCCGGTAGTCGTCGATATCGCCCGATGGCACGCGGCTTTCGGTTATCAGCGTGTGCACCCGCGTGCAGGGGGCAATAACGAAGGGCTCTACGGCGCCGAGTTTGTCGGCGGTGGTCACGGCAATCACCTGCGCCGCGCTGTCGAGCAAGGCCTGCTTGAGCTGCACTTCTTCAAAGCGTGGCGAGGTCAGGCCGATTTCCGGGTGCAGGGCGCACACGCCGGTAAACAGCAGGTCGGCCTTGATGCTTTTAATCAGCTCCAGCGCTTCACGGCCGTTGGTGGCCATGGTCGCCGGGTTGAGCTGGCCACCGGCCAAAATCACGCTAACGCCGGGGTATTCGGCCAGCGCCACGGCGGTCATGGGCGAGGCGGTGATGGCTGTCAGTTGAATATCCAGCGGCAGGCAACGGGCGATATGCAGGGGCGTGGTGCCGGAGTCGAAAATCACCACCTGGCCGTCCTTTACCTGCTGCGCGGCAAGCTGGGCGAGGTGGCGTTTCATCTCGTCGGTTTCGCTCAGGCGGGCGAAGTAGTCTTTGCCGGAGTCTTTCGGTTTGGGCAGCGCGCCGCCGTGCACGCGTTGCACCAGGCCGGCGCTGTCGAGCTCAGCCAGGTCGCGGCGGATGGTGTCTTCGGACACCTCAAAATGCGCACTTAATTCCGAGGCCAGCACACGGCCGTCGCGCTCCAGCATCAATAGAATTTTCTGCCGCCGCACTTGCGGCAGGTCGGTAATGGCGTGCTGAGCCTGCATGGTTATGCCTGTACTTGCGTGTTTATGCGAGATTAGCCAGCCAGCAGCCCTAGCGCAAGGGCTATCGAGTGGCGCGCGCGTCGGCTTTTGCCGAGATCGGCAGCGCTCTTGTAGACTCCCGCAGCTCATCCGCCCGTGGTTTAGCCGAATGCCTGTTTCGCGCGTTAGTCAGCAGTTGATCGCAAGCCTGTTGTTAGCCCTTAGCCTGCTGGCCTGGCCAACCTGGGCCGCCGCGCCGCTGGATGCAGCCGGCTTGCAAGACCAGCCGGTTTCGCTCACGGCATTTGTAGGCCTGCTCGAAGACCCCGAGCGCCGTCTGACCCTGGCCGATGTGCAGCGCCCTGAACTGGCGGCACGGTTTAAAACCGACCTCCCCGCCACTAGCGCCCTGGGCCTGGGTTTTACCCGCTCGGCCTACTGGTTGCGCCTACCGCTGCGTAACAGCAGCGCTAGCGCCGTGCAGCGCATGCTGGCGGTGGAGAACCCGCGCATTTCCCATATTCAGGCGTATATCCCAAACGCCCAAGGCGACTACCAAGCGCTGGTTACTGGCTGCGACACGCCTGCCAGCACCAAGGTCTACGCCAACCGCAATTTCATTTTCCCCATCACCTTGCCGGCGGAGAGTGAGCAGGTGATTTACCTGCGGATGGAATCCAGCATCGGTTTATCGATACCGCTGCAGCTGTGGGCACCCGAGGCATTTCATGCCCATGAGCGCGACGACTATTTCGGCCAGGCGTGGTACTTCGGTATTGCCACGGCGATGATCCTCTTCAACCTGATGCTGCTGGTGTCGCTGCGCGACCGCATCTACCTGCTGTATGTAGTCTTCGCCACCTGCACCTTTGCCACCCTGGCGATTAAAAACGGCCTGGCACCAGACCTGCTGCCGGCCGGCGTGCCGCTTAACTCCAACATCTTTTATTACGCCGGCAACTCACTGGCACTGGCCGCCATGCTGCTGTTTATGCGGCGCATGCTGGGCACCCAGCAGTTGCTGCCGCGCACCGACCGCGTGGTGCTGGCGATGGTGGTGGTGTACCTGCTCACCCCCGTGGCATATGCCATCGCCCTGCCGCTGTTTTCCAAGGCGGCGATTTTGCTCAATCTGGCCACAGCCTTTTTGGCGATTGCTGTCGGTGTGGCGGCGGCCGTTAAACGCCAGCGCAGCGCCTATTTCTTCCTGGGCGCCTTTGCTTTGCTGATGTTTGGCGGTGCCATGACCTCGCTGCGCGCCATGGGCGTAATGCCCACTAACCTGTTTACCGTGGACGGTTTGCAACTGGGCTCGGCTCTGGAAATGCTCTTGCTGGCCTTCGCCCTCGCCGACCGTTACAACGTGATGCGCCGCGAAAAAGCCCGGGTACGCGAACAGCTGTTGCACGCCCAACAGCAACTGGTGCACACCCTGCAAACCTCCGAGCGCGAATTGGAACAGCGCGTGGCCGAGCGCACTGAAGAGCTGCAAGTGCTCAACAGCAAGCTGGAAACCCTGAGCCTCACCGACGCCCTCACCGGCATCGCCAACCGCCGGCGCTTCGATGACCTCTTGACGCAGGAATGGGCGCGCGCGCAACGCATTGGCGCGCCGCTGGCGCTGGCGATTATCGACGTCGACTGGTTTAAACCCTACAACGACAACTACGGCCACCCCGCCGGCGATGCCTGCCTGCGCCAGATCGCCCAAACCTTGGCGGCGACCGTAAGCCGCTCCAGTGATTTGGTGGCGCGTTATGGCGGCGAAGAGTTTGTCTTTTTAGCGCCGATGACCGACGCCGCCGGTGGCCAGGCCATGGCGCGCAAAGTGGTGCAAGCCATCACCGCACTCGCCCTGCCCCACGCCTATTCGCCACTCGGCCATGTCAGCGTCAGCCTCGGTGTGGTCAGCGTGCAACCCAGTGCAGAACAGACGCCACAGGCCCTGCTGCAACGCGCCGATGCCGCGCTGTATCAGGCCAAGAGCCAGGGCCGCAATCAGGCCGTCAGCGGCTAAGCCCCTCTAGCCAGTAGCGGTTTAATAACCTACTGCACACAGGGTTATAAGGCCGGTCCTACATTCCGGCCGATGATGCCTTGGGCATGCTCGCGGTCCTTTCCCAGACTGCCCTGCCCTGCCATGCCGCTGCGTCTTCTTCTGTTGCTCTGCTACGCCCTTCCCCTGCCCGTTCTGGCCGACACCGTATGGCTAAGCAATGGCGACCGTTTAAGCGGCGACATTGTGCTGCTCGATGGTGGCAAGTTGGTGTTCAACACCACCCTCGCCGGCCGGGTCGTGATTGACTGGCGAGGGGTGACCACCTTGGCCGCGGATAAGCCTTTACTGATGCGCCGCGACGGCTTGGACAGCGCCTTGCAACAGCGCCTGCGCGCCGCCGGTGACGGCCTGGTGCAAGTGGGCGACAACGCCAGCGACACCGTGCCCGTGGCCAGCATCAACCGCCTGCTAGCGCCAAACAAGCTGCTGGGCGACTTCAAATGGGAAGGCAAGCTGGACGCCAAACTGGACATGCGCCGAGACGATAACAGCACCCAGGAATGGCAACTCAAAGGCGAAACACGGGTGGAGCACAACCGCTGGCGGCATGTCATCAACGGCGAAACCCAGCGTAAAGCCAAAGACGGCCAACGCACTGACGACACCTGGAAGCTCGAATACAACCTCGACTACTTCTACTCCCCGCACTGGTTTGTACGCAGCGTATTGGGCCAAAACCAAAATAATCTGGGCCTGCAACAACGCGAGCGTTATATCGGCACCGGCCCTGGTTACCGGTTCTGGGACGACGAACTGGGCCGCTTCGAACTGATGCTGCGCCCCACCCGTGTACAACTGGCGGCCAAAGGCTTTAGCGAGAATTTCAATAGCCTGGGCTTGGTCTGGGACTTCAAACGCAAGCTCTGGGGCACCCGCTTGGAGGCCACCAGTAAGGGCACGCTGCAAGTGCCGCAGATCGAAGAAATCGACTACCTGTTCAGCAGCGAATATGGCCTGAGCTACCGCCTGAATGACTGGGCACGCCTGTCGTTACTGTATGAATTCCAGCAAAACAGCTTTGAGCAGCAAACCTACCCCGATCACCACTACCTGCTCGGTGTGGGCGTGACGTGGTAGCGTTCTGCGCCTTTTCGCTAGCCGGTCCTACGCAGTCGTGCTCGCCATCCTATTTTTTTCTGGCGCGTAGTTGGCCACCTTGGCTGGGCGCATTTTCGCGCTCAACAAGGACAGCATTATGGACACGGAAACCCTCACCACCGCAGTCGGCCACCGCTTTCACGCCACCGGCGTTGCCGAGAACAACACCGCGCTGTTTAGCGTCACCCCCAACATTCCCATGCTCGACGCCCTCACCAGCGTGTCGTGCCTGCTCAGCACCCTGGAAGACGGCATTGTCGATGCCGCCATGGGTGAGCAACCCCTGCAAGACAACGCCGCCTGGCTGACCCACCACACGCTGCAATCGGCCAAAGCGGTGGTGGACTCGCTGATTGATTGCCTGCAATCCCAACAACCCGAGCAACGCAACCCCGCATCGTTGTGGAAGCACCGGGGCGGCTACGTCAACTACTTCATCCTTGACGAGGTGCATGTGCAGCGCGCGCCCTTTGGCAAGTACGGCCCATTCCCCAGCGCCAATGCCATGCGGGAAACGCTGGACCGCCTCGAACATAAATTCCCCGACCTCATTCTGGTCACCCGCAAAGCCAGCCTGGCCGCCGACCTGATTAGCGCAGCGGATCTGGATGCGGAATACGCCAAGACCTTGGAAAAGATCGCCGCGTTAGGGGTTTAGGCGAAGGGTACTGAGGGTGCTGTGCAAAAATGCCTACAGCCCCTCCGTCGTCCCCGCGCAGGCGGGGACCCAGGTACGCATATGGGCGTGAGCGACACGCGGGTCAATCCAACTGCTCGCGCAAGACCTGCTCTTTGCTGCGGTAGAAATTCGCTGAGGCGCTATTGCCGGCCTGGACAAAGCGTTCAGCCGCTGCCGCTGCGGCTTGTGCAGCCACCTCAAAAGCGTCGATAAGCGTCTGGCGCTCGTCGCTGGCGAGCACACGCCCCTGCTCAAAACGCCCAGCAACAAAACCCTGCTCAGGCACTTCAATCACGCCCTCGGCCAATTCACCGTTTTGCACACGGCCAAAAAACAAACGCTTTACCGCCGTGCCTTGCTGTTCTTTAAGCACCCCCAGGCCATTGGCGGTATTGCCTGTGCACTCGCCATCCCAACGGGCCGAACCGGCGCTCCAATCGGCTGGCGTGGCGATGGTGCACGCGGCAAAGGCGCCGGGGCTTAGGGCGACAAACAGCGCGAAGGCGAAAAGACCTGGGCGGTTCCAGTGGACGGCAATCATCAAGCGGTGCTCCCTGCATGGCGTGGCCCGCGAGAATAACGCCGCAGGGGTGAGTTGCAAAACAGAGGGGCAAGTTTTCAGCGCCAGCGCCCTGACAATTTCCCCGGTAAAAACCCCTGAACCTCTGAGCAATTTATTGAGTCATAGCTCTGAATCGAGGAGCCATTAGCGGCCCTCTGCACTGTGACCCACTGGAGCAGGCTCATGCTGATACTTACCCGCCGCGTTGGCGAAACTCTGCAGATTGGTAACGACATCTCGGTCACTGTGGTCGAGGTCAATGGCAACCAAGTGCGCATTGGTATCGCCGCGCCGAAAGACGTGCCGATCATGCGCGACGATGCGAAAAAGCGACAACCCGCTGCCGCGATTTCTGCTTAACGCCTGCGCAGCCCAGCCGATGCCACGCCGCATCCTGCATGACGGGCCCGCCGAGATCATTCTGTGTTTTGCCGAAGGTTCGATCGAATGGTCGTCCCGAGCGGTCATTCGCGAAGAAAAGATCGGCCTGTATTCGGCCGCCGCCGCCAATGACGCCCACTTTCCGCTGGGCGCCAGTTACGTGATTGTGCGCTTTGCCGGAGAAGAGCTCTCCGGCAGCGTGACGCGTCACACCAACGCTACGTTGTTTTTTTCCTAGACCTTATCTGCTGCCGGGCGCCACTAGGCGCCAATCACCCCGCCATCGACCTTGGTGATCAGCAAGGTAGTGGAACGTGGGCGGGTTTTGCCGTCGCTGGCGGGGAAGCTGATGCCCGGGTGTTGGATATTGGCCCACATCGCTTTGCCATCCGGGCTCCAGGCCAGGCCGGTAATCTCGCAACCACGCGGGCCGACGAGAAAACGCCGCACCTCGCGGCTGGAAGGGTCGGCACACAGCAGTTGGTTGCAGCCCATGTTCTGCATCGCCGGGTCGACATCGTCGTAGTCGGTCTGAATCCATAGCCGCCCGCTTGCGTCAAACGCCAGACCGTCCGGCGATGACAACACGTCGCCGTTGATAGTGCCGGTGAGGTGGGCAGGCACCGGTTTGCCGTCTTTGCCCTTAGTGCCCTGCGCTTCCCCGGCGAGCAAAAACAGCTCCCAGGTAAAGGCCGTGGCGGTCGGGTTAGCGCCTTGCTCGTTAAAGCGCAGGATATGCCCGTGCAGGTTCTTTTCCCGTGGGTTGGCCTTGTCCAGCGCCTGCTTAGTGCCGCGCCCATCGTTGTTGGTCAGGGTGACGTACACCTCGCGAGTACGTGGGTGCACAGCGGCCCACTCCGGGCGGTCCATTGGCGTAGCACCGGCTTTGTCGGCAGCGGCGCGGGCGTTGACCAACACCTCGGCCTGGCTGGCAAAACCATTCTCAGCGTTCAAGCCATTGTGCCCATGCACCAGCGCCAGCCATTGGCCGCTGCCGTCGGCGTTGAGCTTGGCGGCGTAAAGGGTGCCGCTGTCGAGTAGGTCACGGCTGGCTTTGGGGTTGGCCGCATCGTGTGTGCCGTCGGGCACAAACTTGTAGATGTACTCGCCCTTGGCGTCGTCGCCGGAATAGAAGGCCATCTTGCCGTCATCACCCAGACTCAAGGCCGCGCACTCGCGGCTAAAGCGGCCGAACGCGGTGCGTTTGATCGGCTGCGCTTTAGGGTCGAAGGGGTCGATCTCGACCACCCAGCCAAAGCGGTTGGGTTCATTTACATAACCGCTGTGCGGCTGGCTGGCATCGGGGGTGGCGTCGAAGCGTGGGTCGGCGCTTTCCCAGGCGTAGTTTTTACTGGTGCCGCTGCTGGCCAGGCCATAGCGCTTGTGGGCAACGCGCTTGGCGAAATCCGCCTGGTCGCGGTTGATAAAGTAGTTCGGCCAGTTTTCTTCGCAGGTCAAAAAGGTGCCCCAGGGGGTGACCCCGGTGGCGCAGTTATTCAGCGTACCGAGCACTTCCAGGCCCTTGGGGTCGCTGACGGTTTGCATCAGCGCATGCCCAGCCAACGGCCCGGCCAAACGCATGGGGGTGAGCATGCTGATGCGGCGGTTATAGGCCGAATCCATCACCCGCTGCCATTGGCCATCGGCACCCTTTTTCACCTCGATCACCGATACGCCGTGAGCTGCCTGCTCTTTGCGCACTTCAGCCAGTGAGCGCGGTTTGCTTTGGTCGATGCTGCTGGACGGGTGCAAGTGCGGGTTGATGTATTCGTGGTTCATCACCAATAGGCCCCGGTCGGTTTCGCCCTCGAAGGCAAAAAAGTCCATGCCATCGTGGTTATCCCCAGCCTGTTTCAGCTGCGCTTGCCAATCGTCGCTGGCATCCGGGTTCCACGCCGGTGCGCCCGCCTCTACCGGGTCGCCCCAGGAGAAAAACGGCACCGCGCGATAGCCTTCGGCAACCAGCACGCGGTCGAACTGCGGATCAAGCTGTACCGGCACGCCCTTGAAGTTCAGCAAGGGGCTGGCCGCCGCTTTGCTGCAAGCGCTGATGCCGCCGAAAAAGCCAAGAATCGCCACGCTCAATCCGCCCTTCAATACATTGCGCCGGCTGGGGCTAAACAGCTCGGCCAACGACGGGTTGGCGCTAGGGTTGATGGCGATGTCGTCGTGGCTTTCCAGTTGGTCGTGAAACTGCTGGTGATCGTGGCTCATGGCAATGCTCGCTAAAGAAAAAATGCAGTCCGCCGTGGCGGGCTTATTCGATTCGGTAGTGGAAGGTGTTTTTCACATTGGCCACGCTGATGGCTTGGCCATCGACGATGCGTGGCTGGTAACGAAAGGTGCGGGCTGCGGCCAGCGACGGGCGCACCAGTAACGGATGGCATTGGCCAAGCACTTGCGGGTTTTCCACTCGGCCTTGTGGGGTAACCGTGTAGGTCACGGTGCAATCGCCTTCGATGCCCTTTTCCAGCGCTTTGTCCGGGTACTCCGGGGCTTCTTTGCTAACGGGTAGATAGGGTCGACTTTCCGCCGCCAAGGCATCCGCCGCGGCACGGGCTTTAGCCTCGGCCTGGGCAGCCGCTGCTACCTGCTGCTGGCGTTGCTGCTCGACTTGTCGTTGCTGAGCCTGTTGCTGCTGGGCCTGTTGCTGGGCGCGCTCTGCGGCTTGCTGCTCCTCTTGCACGCGCTTGCGAGCCAAGGCGGCATGGTCAATCACCGGCTTGGGCTTGAGCTGCGGTTTGCTTTGCACCGGCTTAGCTTCAACCGGCTTGGGCAGCACGGGCGCGGGCGGTGCGCTAACGACTTCGGCAGGCGCCGGAACGGGCGCAGCCACAAGCGGTTCAGGTGCCGGCGCTTGTGGTGGCGCCAGGGTGATCAACTGGGTGGTCAGCGCCTGAATTTTCGCCTCAGGCGGCGGGCTGGGCTGCCAATGGCTGACCAACAACACCACCGCTGCGGCATGCAAGCCCACGGCAAGGCTCACTGCCAAGGCATGACGCGACCAGGCGCGGTTGGGCCAGTGCAGGCTGGGCATGGGCTGCGTAGCCGGCATAAGTGCCGCACTCATTGCGGCGCCTCGGTGATTAAGCCAAGGTTGCGCACGCCGCCCTTTTGCAGCGCCGCCATGCCGGCCACCACCGTGGCGTAGTCGGTGTTGTGGTCGGCGCGGATATACACCTGGGTGTCGCCACGGGCGGCAATAATCGCCCCCACTTTGGCGGTCATTTCATCCAGGCCCACCGCGCTGTCTTCTTGCTCATGGCTGTCGAGTTCGGCGCCCACATTCCAGTAGTAGCCGCCGTCGGCTTTTACCGACAGGGTGAGAATCTGCTGCTGGCTATTGCTGGCCAACGCCTCGGCGGCGACTTTTGGCAGTTCGATTTTTACCCCTTGGGTGAGCATCGGCGCGGTGACCATAAAGATCACCAGCAGCACCAGCATCACGTCGATATAGGGCACCACATTCATTTCGGCCTTGGGCCCGTGCTTGCGAACTGGCTTGCGCATGGCGTTTGTCCTCAGGCCGCTTGCGCGAGGCGCGTGGTGGCTTGCAAGGCGCGGTGCAGGCGGCCTTGTAGCTCATTGCCAAAGCTGTAGAAGCGCGTGCTGAGGGTTTCTACCCGCGCGGCAAAGCGGTTGTAGGCAATCACGGCAGGGATAGCAGCAAATAAACCGATGGCCGTGGCAATCAACGCCTCCGCAATACCCGGGGCCACGGTGCCAAGGGTGGCTTGCTGCACTTGGGACAGACCGATAAAGGAATTCATGATGCCCCACACCGTGCCAAACAAGCCGATATAGGGGCTCACCGAACCGACGGTGGCGAGAAAGGCCAGGCCTTTTTCCAAGCGCTCCTGTTCCTCGCTGATGCTCACCAGCAAACGCCGCTCGACGCCATCCACCACCGCCTCCGGGGTGATGCCCGGCTCGCGGCGCAGGTGGCTGTACTCACTAAAGCCTTGGTGAAAAATGCGCTGCAAACAGGCCTCGTCATCCAACTGCTCGCCACCGTCGCGGTACAGCTGGGCGAGGTCGTTGCTGGTACGAAAGCGCAGCTGGAAGTGCTTGAGCAACCGCTCAATGCGGCCCAGCAGCAGGCTGCGCTGCACAATCAGGTACCAGCTCACCAGGGACGCCAGCAGCAAAATCAGCATCACGCCCTTTACCAGCAGCGAGGCATCGTTAATCAGGCTCCACACGCTCATCTGTTCGAGGGTGCTGTGCATAGGTTTTTCCTCTCCATGGCCCCGTCGTAACAGGGCTTTTTGTACGGCTATTCGATTACGTGGCTGTTACCGGCTGATGACAGCGCTCACGGCAAGCGCAACGCGTTGGCCACATCGGCCCACGGCACCAATTTGAAGTTCTGCGTGGTTTCGGGCATGCGCTTGCGGCCGTCTTGCACCACCAGCAGGCCCTGGTTCCAGGGGCCGCCGAGGTCGGCGCCGGTTACTTCCAGGCCGTCGGTTTCCGAGGCGCCATCAATGCCCAGGGCGCCGTTAAGGCCGACACGAAAGGCGCCATGCACGGCAAACGGCGGCTGCGCATCGAGCAGCACATAGCTGTCATTGCCCTGGCTGGACACCACCAAGTAATCGCCAGCGGCGCCGTGATACAGGCCCATACCTTCCACGTCGGCCTTTAGCACCTCGCCGACTTTCAGCACCGAGGTCAGCGCGTCGGAAGCATCCGGGCGCGCATCCAAGGCCCACACGCCGACATCTTCCTCACCAATAAACAGGCGCTGCTGACGGTCATCGGCGACGCAGCCTTCCGGCTGGCTATCGACCTTGAAGCGGCGTACTTGCTGGCCCTGAATCTGCCCCTGCACATCGCTTAGGCGGTACTGCAGAAAGGTGCCGTCCTTGCCGTTGGCAAAGGCATACAACTCGCCGCTGGCCGGCTGAAACAGGCAGATGCCGTAGATTTCCGCCAAGGGCGTGCGCACCTCGCCGGCCTCGCGCAGTTCGCCCGTGGCGCGGTCGATGGCAAACAGGCTGATGCTGTTGCGGTCACGGTTGCTGGCCACGGCCAGATCAATCGGTTTGCCGGCCAAGGTAAAGCCGGCGCGCACATCGACATTGTTCAAACGCCCCACCGGCAATTCCTGCAACAGGCGGCCGTCGAGGTCATAGGCCAGCAGGCCTTGTTTCTTGTTGGTGCCCAGTACGCGCGACAGTTCGGGCTTGCTCGGGTGCAGCCAAATGGCCGGGTCATCGGCGGCATCGCCTTGGCGGCCAACCGGCTCGGTTTGCCGCAGTGCTGGCACATTGGGCAAAACCGGCGGCAGTGCTTGCGGGGTTGGTTTCCAGTTCAGGCGACCGGCGTAAATGCGCTTTTGCTCGCCGTCTTCAATCAGCAGTTCCACGCCAGTGGCGGTGACGCGGGCGTCCAAACGCTCGGGCTCTTGCATACCGTCCAGCGCCAGGCTGGCGATGCTTTGCCACTGCTCACCCTGCTGCTGATAGAGGTGCAGCGTGGCGTTGTCGCTATCCAGTGCCAGCAAGCCACCCGGCAAGCTGACCATTGCCTGCGGGTTGCCGGCCAAACTGCCGAACGGCGCGCGCAGGTCGACTGGCACGCGGGCCGAATCCGCCTCCGGCTCGGCAGCAAAGGCCCACACGCCCACACCGCCTTCGTTCACATACAAGCGCTGGGCGCTATCGTCAGCGTGGCAATACTCGGCGCCCGGTGGCGTCGGTACGCCGCGCAAACGCAGCGGCTCTTTACTCAACTGCGCGCCGCTGCCGACCAGCCACTGCTCGCCCTTGCCGTCTTCGCCGAGCACAAACAGGTGCAAGTTGGCGGCTTCGTCGCGGTACAGGCACAGGCCGGAAATGGCGTAGTCACGGCTGGGCAACAGCAGCGGTTTGGCCCACTGCTTTTTTTGCGTATCCAGCACTACCAGCGCGGCTTGCCCGGTGGCGCCATCGACGCTGGCGACCAGTGCATGTTTGCCCAGCACACGGCTGTCCAAGCCGCTGTAATCGCCCGGCAAGCGGGCCAACTCGCGGCCCTCGGCAGTTAACAGCAGCAAGCCATTACGCTCACTGGCGGCCAGGCGCAGGTCGCTGGCGTCTTTTAATTCGGCAGGCAGAAAACGCACATCTTCGGCTTTAACTTTTGCCGAAGCGCTCCACGGCGATAGGCTGACGCTAGGCGTAGCCTCGCCCGCTTTGGGCAATACATCGCAACCAGCCAAGAGCAAGGCAGTCAGCAGCACAGAATGGGTAAACAACGGCTTCATCAAAACGGTGTCCTTGTACAAAACGCACACGCAGCGGCGCCCCCGGTGGAGGGCGCCGGCGGCATTAGAAATGGGTGAAGGTCAGGCCGAGCTTGTAGGTGGGGCCGTATTCTTCGTACTGGCCGTTGTAGGCACCGCTGCCGGTGTACACGTAGTACGACTCGTCGGTGAGGTTCTGCGCCTCGAACGACAGTTGCAGGTCTTTGGTGAGGAAATAGCGCGCGGTGAAGTCGACAAAGGTTTGGTCATCCACGTGCAGGTCGTGGGCCTTGTCGTTGACCGACGCCACCTCGTAGAGGTAGTCGGATTTGTAGTTGGCCGACAGGCGCAGGCTCAACTTGTCGTTTTCCCAACCGAGCATCACATTACCCACTGTGTCGGACTGAAACGGCAAGTCGATATCGCGTTTCTGCCCCTGCCCGGCTATCTGCGCATCGGAGCGGCTAAAGGTGGCGTTGGCGCCCATCAGCACACCGTTCCACGGCGCCGGCAGGCTGGTGAATTTCTGCTGCCAAGCCAGTTCAATGCCGTACAAATCGGCGCTGTCGCCGTTGGCAAAGGTATTGGCTTCATCAAACGCCGCCCAACGGCCAGTGCCGGCCAGGTCGGTGTTGTAGACGAAGTTTTCAATGTCTTTGTAGAACACAAAGGCCGAGACCACGCCGTCTTTATTTAGGTAGTGCTCAATGCCCAAATCGAAATTGCTCGACTCCAGCGCATCCAGGTCGGGGTTACCAAACTCGGCTTCGTCACCGTCAATCACAAAACCCGGCGCCAGCTGCTCAAAGCCTGGGCGTACCACGGTGTTGGTCCAGGCCGCGCGAAGCTGGGTTTGCTTATCCAACTGATAGCGCACATGCAGGCCAGGCAGCCAGTGGTCGTAGTTGTTGTCGGCAGTGCTGGCGACAAAATCGCCATCTTCAATACCGGTGCCCTTGGCCTTGAACTCGGTGCCCTCGTAACGCAGGCCGACGATAAAGCGCCAGTCGTCGACGTCGACGGTATTCATCAGGTAGGCGGCGTTGATGTCTTCACTCATGGTGAAGTCGTTTACCCGCGACTGTTCCTCGTCATAGAACTCGCTGCGGTCCAGGCGGCTGAGCAAGTTCTTGATCGAGCTGGCGCTGATGCCGGGGCCGAAGTTGTCCAGGCTGTAATGCACGCGGCCCTTGGTGTACTGGGTGAGCGACAGCTCGTCGTCGGTGATGCCGAAGTTGTC
>NZ_JBBNAH010000569.1:0-18238 GCF_037994325.1 Pseudomonas sp. | reverse complement strand
ATCAGGTTTGCTACGCAAGGTGTAAAGGTTGTGTCTTGGTATGGAGCGAGTGTGGGGCCGGCGCTAGCCAGAACCTTATCCATGGGCGACATGGCCCAATCTGTTCCCGACGCGCAACCCCCGGTCGTTGCGGGCTGGTCGCGATAAGTATGTGAATGTCGCAGATAGGTAAATGGGTGATCGGCGCTATACGCAGAATCGCCAACATAAGGCCGACCATCGGCGGTGGAGAACAGCATGTCCAACAGCTTCCTGAATCCAGTAACCACCCAGACCTGGGCCAATGGTCGACACATCGTCCGTTGCGTCAAAGTCATCCAGGAAACCTGGGATGTGCGCACCTTTTGCTTTATGGCCGACCAGCCGATCCTGTTCTTCTTCAAGCCGGGGCAGTTTGTCACCCTGGAGCTGGAAATCGAAGGCCAGCCGATCATGCGTTCGTACACCATTTCCAGCTCGCCGTCGGTGCCCTACAGCTTCTCGCTGACCATCAAGCGCGTGCCGGGTGGCAAGGTGTCGAACTGGTTGCACGACAATCTGAAACAGGGCGACGAGCTGCCGGTGCATGGCCCGGTGGGCCTGTTCAATGCCATGGACTTTCCCAACGACAAAGTGCTGTACCTCAGCGGTGGCGTCGGCATCACCCCGGTGATGTCGATGGCGCGTTGGTACTTCGACACCAACGCCAATGTCGACATGGTGTTTGTCCACAGCGCCCGTACCCCGAAAGACGTGATCTACCGCCGCGAACTCGACCATATGGCCGCGCGGGTCAGCAACTTTTCGCTGCATATCATTTGTGAGAAACATGGCGAAGGTGAGCCCTGGGCCGGCTATCGCGGCTACCTGAACCAGAAAATGCTCGAACTGATCGCCCCGGATTTCCAAGACCGGGAGATTTTCTGCTGCGGCCCCACGCCCTATATGAACGCGGTAAAACGCCTGCTCGAAGCCAACGGCTTCGACATGAAGCGCTACCACGAAGAGTCCTTTGGCGCGACGCCGGCCGAGGATAAAGCCGAAGCCATTGTGCATGCCGAACAGGCCGCCGATGCGCCGGCACCGGATGCCGCCGACCTTAACCAGGTGGAATTCACCAGCACCGGCAAAAGCATCCGCGTCGGCCCTGGCGAAACCGTACACGCCGCCGCCGCCAAGCTTGGCCTGCATATTCCCAAAGCCTGCGGCATGGGCATTTGCGGCACCTGCAAGGTGATGAAAACCGCCGGTGAGGTGGAGATGGAACACAACGGCGGCATTACCGATGAGGACGTGGAAGAGGGTTACATCCTCTCCTGCTGCAGCATCCCTAAAGGCGATGTGGTGATCGACTACTAAGGCAAATGTACGAACGTGTTTAACGCCCCTGGATCCCCGCCTTTGCGGGGAAGACGGTGGTTTTAACAGAGAATTGCGTCATCCCCCAATACGGTGGTTTTAACAGAAAACTGCGTCATTCCCGCATTTGCGGGGAATACGGTGGTTTTAATAGACACTTGCGTCATCCCCGCGCAGGCGAGGATCCACTGCACGGGTGATTGGGGTCTTCAGGCTAACGATCAATCATCTTGTGCGGCCAATAACTGCGCCTCTTTCGCCGCCGCCTTTTTGTACGCCGGGCGGGCGGTGATGCGGTCGATATAAGCTTTGAACGCCGGCAATAACGGCACCACGCCGAAGTGCGTGGTCCAGTTCAACGCCGTGCCCCACAGCACATCTGCCGCGCTAAACCGCTCGCCCAGCAGGTACGGCCCTTTAGCCAATTGTGCGGCGAGCAGGCTGATCACATCGTCATAGCTGCCGTAGGGTGAACTGCGTTTGGGCGCGGGTTCGCGTTGCAGCGAGCGGTCCATCACTGCCGGCTCAAAGCACGAGCCGTAAAAAACCAACCAACGCAGGTAAGGGCCGCGCAGCGGGTCGTCGAGGGCGGGGGCCAGCTTGGCGTTGCTGAACAGGTCTGCCAGGTAGATAAAGATCGCGCCCTGTTCGGTAATCAACGCCTCGCCATGGCTGATGGCCGGCACCTTGCCCATGGGATTGATGGCCAGGTACGCCGGTTGACGCTGCTCACCTTTGCTTATGTTCATTACGTGCAGCTCATAGGGCGCGGCAAGTTCTTCCAGCAGCACCAGAGAGCCCAGGGAGCGGCTTTGCGGGCAGTAATGCAGGGTGAGGATGGCCATGTGAGCGCTCCGGCTGAGGTTCAGGAGCAACAACATAGTGCAGATGACGGGGGCAGCAAGGTGATTGGTCGGACGGCTTTCGTAGGGTGTGTTATGCGCGCCGTTGCGTTTGTCAGGCTATCGCCTGGTGCGCGGAGCACACTCTACAAAAGCCGCCAGGCGCCTTGGTCGAGGGCGGCGTGCTGCTGCGTATAGAACAGTCGCCAATCGCTGTGCCGTTGCGCAAAGTCATAGGCCACACCGGGCGCTGGAGCGGGCTGTTCGAATTGGCTGTCGCGCTCAGGATCACCCTGGCCTGGCCCGGTTACCGGCACATAGCGATTGCGCCCCAGCAAGCGCAGCAGGTGCAGTTGGCCATGGATAAACCCTTGCAGGTGCACGTCCAGCACATCCTCTTGCAACCAATGCAAACTCTCGCCGCGCGGCTCGGCAATCGCCACGCGGTGCAGCACAGCTGGCGCGTCGGCGAAGGCGATCAGGGCGACGAAGGTGCCGCAATCAGACACGCGATGCTCCAGCACCCATTCGCCCGGCACCTGCCAGGTGCCGATCTGGCAGCGGTAGGCCCGCAGGTCGCCCTTTTTGCTGTCGCGCAGCGCTTGCCAGGTCATGCGTTCGCCGTTTTTCAGGGGCGCACTTTGCAGCAAGAGCGGTGCGTTGTTCAGGGGTAGCAGCAGATCCACTTCCGGCATGGAGGCATAACCCAGCTGCGCTTTGCCCCGCCGTGTCTGGCCCACTTGTAGCTCCAGCTGGCTGTACGTATAGGAGGTCACAGCGCCGTGATCGCCATACTCCAGGCACGGCTGCGCCCACTCCATGCGCAAGCGCACGTGTTCGCTTTCCAGGGCAATCAGTTTGGCCGAGGTGCTGTGGGGTTCTCGGTCCTTGGCGTCAAAGGCCGCGTCGAGCAGACGCCAGCCACTGTTGCGCTGCCATAACCAATAGCCACTTTGTTCGCCGCGAGTGGCGGCGCAGACCAAAGCCGAACCGTTAGCGTTGAAGACCATTTCCGGCTCGGGCTGACGCAGCAGCAAACCGCTGGCCTCGCCGTCCAGCCACAGCTCGCCGACGGGGTAACGCAGCGGTGCCAGCGGGTCCTCCAATGGCATCAGGTGCTCGGGAATACAGGTGTGCAAATGCAACTGCGGTGCACCATCGGGTGCGGACAGCGAGCGCGATTGCTGGTCGGCTTGCAGGCGTTGACAGACATCTTCCGGCAGCCACAGATCGCGTACCGCCACCATCGTGTGCACCTGGGCATTGGCGAGCAGGTCGCTTAACGACAGGCGATAGGCCGCGTCGGAGGTCAGCGGGCTGACCCGGCCGATGACCTCGGTAGCGGTGACCTCATCCAGCTCCCAGAACTGGTCGATATTGCAGTGGTGCAGCAGACGTCGCTGGCGGTCATAGATCAGCAGCCCCCAGCGGCTGCGGCTGGGCATGGGTGAAACCAAGTAGCGGCCGTCGGTAGAAAACTGCGCCGAAGGACTGGCGTTAAAGATCACGCTGCCGTCGGGCAATAGGTAGTCGCAGACCAGCGGGCCGCCCATGGCGATTTCCCAGACATCCAGCAGGCGAATCGGCTCGCCTTCGGGCGTCAGCTCTGGTTCGCCACCCCCCCAGGCGCTGGCGCCGCGCGATTCGCTGCTTGTCGGCGTAGGCGCAACGGCGTCCGGCGCTGCCGGGCGTTGTTCTTCCAGGGTCCAACCCAGGCGTTTGGGCAGTTTGATCAGCAGCACGAGGCCGCCAATCATCACCGCTGCGCCGACGCAGAAAGCTAACCAGAACAGCGCAATCGAGCGACCGAAGCCAATGCCCAGGCCGATCAGCCAGAAGAACTGCAGTTGTTGCAGGCGATAGGGCACCTGGCCGCGAATGCGGTTAAACAGTGCACACGCGGGAAACAGCGCCAGCCAAAACAGGGCGCCCAGACTCAGCGGCAGAAACACCGGCGAAAGCAGGGTAAGGGCAATCCAGCCCAACTCCAGAGGCAGCTGCATCAGCAGTTGGGGCAGGGATTTGCTTGCCAGGCGGTCGTCCATGGTGGGCTCGATGAGGGGTGATCAATTGAAGATTCTGGGTCGCCGCCTACGCGGGGATGACAGAGGTTTTTGCAAAGACCCTCGTCATTCCCGCGCAGGCGGGAATCCAGGGGCGCGGAGTAAACAGGCCTATGCCTGCATCACCAGCCGAATATCGGCGGCCAGCTCGCGCACGCGTTCTTCTTCGGTATCCCACGAGCACATAAACCGCGCGCCGCCCGCACCAATAAAGGTGTAGAAGCGCCAGTCGCGTGCGCGCAAGGCTTCAATGGCCGGCTCGGAGAGTTGCAGGAATACGCCGTTGGCTTCCACCGGGAACATCAGGCTGACGCCTGGAATGTCGCTGACCAGTTCGGCCAGCAGCCGTGCGCAGTGGTTGGCGTGGCGGGCGTATTTCAGCCAGGCATCGCCTTCCAGCAAGCCAACCCAGGGCGCCGAGAGAAAACGCATTTTCGACGCCAACTGCCCGGCCTGCTTGCAGCGGTAGTCGAAGTCCACCGCCAGCTCTTTGTTAAAGAACAGAATGGCCTCACCGACGGCCATGCCGTTTTTGGTGCCGCCAAAACACAGCACATCGATGCCGGCTTTCCACGTCAGCTCGGCCGGCGAGCAGTCGAGAAAGGCGCAGGCGTTGGCGAAGCGGGCGCCGTCCATATGCAGGTTCAGGCCCAGCTCGTGGCAGGTGGCGCTGATGGCTTTGAGTTCTTCGGGGCGATACACGCTGCCGATCTCGGTGGCCTGGGTGAGGGTGACCACGCGGGGTTTGGGGTAGTGGATATCTTGGCGTTTAAGGGCAATTTCGCGGATTGCGGCAGGCGTGAGTTTGCCGTTTTCGGTGCGCGCGGTAAGCAGTTTGGAGCCGTTGGAGAAAAACTCGGGGGCACCGCATTCGTCGGTTTCGACGTGGGCGGTTTCTGAGCAGATCACGCTGTGGTAGCTCTGGCACAGTTGCGACAGGGCCAGGGAGTTGGCGGCGGTGCCGTTAAAGGCGAAGTAGACCTCGCAGTCGGTTTCGAACAGACGGCGGAAGTGGTCGGCGGCGCGCGCCGTCCATTGGTCATCGCCGTAGGCGCGGTCGTGGCCGTGGTTGGCTTGGGCCATGGCGGCCCAGGCTTCGGGGCAGATGCCGGAGTAGTTGTCGCTGGCGAATTGTTGGGTGGTGTCGGTCATGGTGATGGGGTCTCTTTACGGCGATGGGCAACACTGTAGCGCGGTGAGGGAGTTCTGTCGTAGGGCTCGTAGGGTGTGCCGGTCCGCGTACGGTGTGCGCACCAGCTTTGGCTTTTTGTTCTGCGGTGTTCTTCTTTACCGCGTTGGATGAACGTTTGGTTTCGCGCCTTACGCGCGACTCACTTTTTCCAGTCGCGGAAAAAGTAAGCAAAAACGCTTGCCCCTACCTTGGCCTTCCGCTGCGCTCCAGGTCCCCTCGCTCCGTCGCCGCTCCAGGGGTCGGCGTGCAGGGCCATCCTTGGCCCCACGCCTTTCGCGGCTCCTGCCGCTCAACCCCCTACGCAACGACTCCGTTCGGCCTGCGATAAACGGGGCGGGTGGATCAACAGCCAGATCAAGATCACAAGCGCTTGATCTTCGTAGGAGCGCGGGGCTTTGGTTGTGAGTTTTTTATCTTTTGGTTTGGTGGTCAGTTTGAGCAGGCTGATGTCGCAAACAGGCATATGGCTGCCTTGGCTATTTCGCAGAATCGCTAACAACGCAGAACCGCCTATTAGCTTGGGTGGGCGCCTTAACAATGATGCGGCAGCCGCTGTCGCTGGAGACCGAGATGTTCAGTAAAAACGACCAGATCAAAGGCTATGACGATGAACTGCTGGCTTATATCGATGCTGAGGAAGCACGCCAGGAGCATCACATTGAGCTGATCGCCTCGGAGAACTACACCAGCCAGCGGGTGATGGAGGCGCAGGGTAGCGGCCTGACCAATAAATATGCCGAAGGGTATCCGGGCAAGCGTTATTACGGCGGTTGCGAGCATGTGGATAAAGTTGAGCAACTGGCTATCGACCGCGCTAAAGAGCTGTTCGGTGCCGATTACGCCAACGTGCAGCCGCATTCGGGCAGTCAGGCTAACGCCGCTGTTTATCTGGCCCTGTTGCAGGCCGGCGATACCGTGTTGGGCATGAGCCTGGCCCATGGTGGTCACTTGACCCACGGTGCCAAGGTGAGCTTTTCCGGCAAGCTGTATAACGCGGTGCAGTACGGCATCGACACCACCACCGGCTTGATTGATTACGACGAAGTTGAGCGTCTGGCGCTGGAGCACAAGCCGAAGATGATCATCGCTGGCTTCTCGGCCTACTCGAAAACCCTCGACTTCCCACGCTTCCGTGAGATCGCGGACAAGGTGGGCGCTTACTTCTTCGTCGATATGGCCCACGTTGCCGGTTTGGTCGCCGCGGGTCTGTACCCGAACCCGCTGCCCTATGCCGATGTGGTTACCACCACCACCCACAAAACCCTGCGCGGCCCACGTGGTGGTTTGATCCTGGCCAAGGCCAATGCGGACCTGGAAAAGAAATTCCAGGCGGCGGTGTTCCCAGGCGGCCAAGGCGGCCCGCTGATGCATGTGATCGCGGCCAAGGCGGTGTGCTTTAAAGAAGCCCTGGAGCCCAGCTTCAAGGCCTATCAGCAGCAGGTGATCGACAACGCCCAGGCCATGGCCGGCGTGTTTATCCAGCGCGGCTACGATGTAGTGTCCGGCGGCACCGATAACCACCTGTTCCTGGTCAGCCTGATTCGTCAGGGCCTGACCGGCAAAGACGCTGACGCCGCCCTCGGCCGCGCCGGTATCACCGTGAACAAAAACGCCGTACCCAATGACCCACAGTCGCCCTTCGTGACCTCGGGCCTGCGTATCGGCACCCCGGCCATTACCACCCGTGGTTTTAAAGTGGCGCAGAGCGTGGAGTTGGCCGGCTGGATTTGCGACATCCTTGACCACCTAGGCGATGCCGATGTTGAGGCGCAGGTGGCCAAGCAGGCTGCTGCGTTGTGCGCGGATTTCCCGGTTTACAAGTGATCTCACCCGTTTGATTTACCCGCCCCTGCCAGCAGTCGGCAGGGGGAGCAGCAGCGAGGAGCACCTCTCATGCAACGTTATTCCGGCTTCGGCCTGTTCAAGCACTCGCTCAGCCATAACGAAAACTGGCAGCGCATGTGGCGTAACCCAACGCCCAAGCCGGTGTACGACGTAATTATCGTCGGCGGTGGCGGCCACGGTCTGGCCACGGCGTATTACCTGGCCAAGGTGCACGGCATCACCAATGTGGCGGTGATCGAAAAGGGTTACCTGGGCGGCGGTAATACCGCGCGCAACACCACCATTGTGCGTTCCAACTACCTGTGGGATGAGTCGGCGCACCTGTACGAACACGCGATGAAGTTGTGGGAAGGCCTGTCGCAAGACATTAACTACAACGTGATGTTCTCGCCCCGTGGCGTCTACAACCTGTGCCACACCCTGCAAGACATGCGCGATTCCGAGCGCCGTGTCAGCGCCAACCGCTTGAACGGCATTGATGGCGAACTGCTGGATGCCAAGCAAACGGCGGCAGAAATTCCGTACCTCGACTGCTCGAAAAACACCCGCTACCCGGTGATGGGCGCCACCGTGCAACGCCGCGCCGGCGTGGCCCGTCATGACGCCGTGGCCTGGGGTTATGCCCGTGCTGCCGACGCCTTGGGCGTGGACCTGATTCAGCAAACCGAAGTGATCGGTTTCCGTAAGGAAAACGGCGTGGTCATCGGTGTGGAAACCAGCAAAGGTTTTATCGGTGGCAAACGTGTGGGTGTGGTCACTGCCGGTAACTCCGGGCATATGGCCAAGCTCGCCGGTTTCCGCTTGCCGCTGGAAAGCCACCCGCTGCAAGCGCTGGTGTCCGAGCCGATCAAGCCGATTATCGACAGCGTGATTATGTCCAACGCCGTCCACGGCTATATCAGCCAATCGGACAAAGGCGACCTGGTGATTGGGGCCGGTATCGACGGCTATGTTGGCTACGGCCAGCGTGGTTCGTACCCGACCATCGAACACACCCTGCAAGCCATCGTCGAGATGTTCCCGGTACTCAGCCGCGTACGCATGAACCGCCAATGGGGCGGCATTGTGGACACCTCGCCAGACGCCTGCCCAATCATCAGCAAAACCCCGGTGCCCAACCTGTTCTTCAACTGCGGTTGGGGCACCGGCGGTTTCAAAGCCACTCCAGGTTCGGGCCATGTGTTTGCCGCCAGCCTGGCCACGGGCGAGATGCACCCGCTGGCCAAGCCGTTCTCGATGGACCGCTTCCACAACGGCGCATTGATTGACGAACACGGCGCCGCAGCGGTGGCTCACTAAAAGGTCGCCATAGGCGACGGCTAATCACCCTCTCCCGTTTACGGGAGAGGGTGCCCGCAGGGCGGGTGAGGGGCTCTTCATCGGCAAACGCCAAGAGCCCCTCACCCCCCGGCCCCTCTCCCGCAAGCGGTAGAGGGGAGACAGGCGGGCCCGCGGTATATGAAAAAGCGAATTCTGGAGGTACGGCCCATGCTGCAAATTTTCTGCCCTCACTGTGGCGAGCTACGCGCTGAAGAGGAATTCCACGCGGCCGGCCAGGCGCATATTCCTCGCCCGCTCGACCCTAACGCCTGCACTGACGAGCAGTGGGGCGACTATATGTTTTTCCGGGATAACCCCCGTGGTATCCACCACGAGTTGTGGATTCACGCGGCCGGGTGCCGCCAGTACTTCAACGCTACCCGCGACACCATCAGCTACGAAATTTTCGAAACCTACAAAGTAGGCGAGAAACCCACCGTGACCGCCAAGCCGAAAGCGGGCGCCGCAGGAGAACAGGCATGAGCCAGATCAACCGCCTGAGTAACGGTGGCCGGATCAACCGTAACCAGCCGCTGACCTTCACCTTTAACGGCAGCACCTACCAAGGGTTTGCCGGTGACACCCTGGCCGCCGCCCTGCTGGCCAACGGCGTGGATATCATCGGCCGCAGCTTCAAATATTCCCGCCCTCGCGGCATCGTTGCTGCGGGCGCTGAAGAGCCTAACGCGGTGTTGCAGATCGGTTCCCGTGAAGCCACGCAGATCCCTAACGTGCGTGCCACCCAACAAGCGCTGTACAGCGGTTTGGTAGCCACCAGCACCAACGGCTGGCCCAGCGTAAACAACGACGTGATGGGTATTTTGGGTAAGGTCGGCGGCGACATGATGGCGCCCGGCTTCTACTACAAGACCTTTATGTATCCACAGTCGATGTGGATGACGTACGAGAAATACATCCGTAAAGCCGCTGGCCTTGGCCGCGCGCCAAAAGAAAACGACCCGGACCGTTACGACCACATGAACCAGCACTGCGACGTGTTGGTGGTCGGCGGCGGTGCCGCGGGTCTGGCTGCGGCCCTGGCCGCTGGCCGGGCCGGCGCGCGGGTGATCCTGGCCGATGAGCAGGAAGAGTTTGGTGGTCAACTGCTGGACAGCCGCGAAAGCCTCGACGGTCGCCCGGCGGCTGACTGGGTGGCCAAGGCGGTGGCGGAACTGAAAACCATGCCGGAGGTGTTGCTGCTGCCACGCGCCACCGTCAACGGTTACCACGACCATAACTTCCTCACCATTCACGAGCGCCGCTTCGACCACCTGGGCGAAACCGCGCCCATGGGCGAGACGCGCCAGCGTATGCACCGTGTGCGCGCCAAACGCGTGGTGTTGGCCACTGGCGCCCATGAGCGGCCGCTGGTGTACGGCAACAACGATGTGCCGGGCAATATGTTGGCCGGTGCCATCTCCACTTATGTGCGCCGTTATGGTGTAGCGCCGGGCAAACAGCTGGTGCTATCGACCACCAATGACTTCGCTTACCGCGTAGCGCTGGATTGGTTGGAAGCAGGGCTGAAAGTCGTGGCCATCGCCGATGCCCGCCCCAATCCACGTGGCGCCTGGGTAGAAGAAGCCCGTGCCAAAGGCATTCGTGTGCTGAGCAGCAGTGCCGTGATTGAAACCCGCGGCAGCAAGCGCGTCAGCGCCGCCCGCGTGGCCGCGATTGACCCGGTTGCGCATAAAGTCACCAGCCCAGGCGAGTGGCTGGACTGCGACACCGTGGCCAGCTCCGGCGGCTATAGCCCGGTTGTGCACCTGGCGTCGCACTTGGGCGGCAGGCCAATCTGGCGTGAAGACCTGCTGGCCTTTGTGCCGGGTGAAGGCTTCCAGAAGCGTGTGTGTGCCGGTGCCGTGAACGGTGTATTTGCCCTCGGCGACGTATTGGCCGATGGCTTTGAAGCCGGGGTAAAAGCCGCTGGCGAAGTCGGCTTTGCCCCCATCAGCGGTGAAGTGCCAAGCGTTGCTGCGCGCAGCGAAGAAGCCAGCATTGCGCTGTTCCAAGTGCCGCACGAGAAACCGACCGCCCGTGCCCCGAAGCAATTCGTCGACCTGCAAAACGACGTGACCAGCGCCGGTATCGAGCTGGCCACCCGCGAAGGCTTCGAGTCGGTTGAACACGTAAAACGCTATACCGCTCTTGGTTTCGGTACCGACCAAGGCAAGCTCGGCAATATCAACGGTCTGGCGATTGCGGCGCGCTCCATCGGCATCAGCATTACCCAGATGGGCACCACCATGTTCCGCCCCAACTACACCCCGGTGACCTTTGGCTCCGTGGCGGGGCGTAACTGCGGCGCCTTGTTTGACCCGGTGCGTTACACCGCGTTGCACGCCTGGCACTTGGCGCAAGGTGCCGAGTTTGAAGACGTCGGCCAGTGGAAACGCCCGTGGTACTTCCCGCAAAAAGGTGAAGACCTGCACGCCGCCGTTGGCCGCGAGTGCAAAGCCGTGCGCGATAGCGTCGGCCTGCTGGACGCCTCCACCCTGGGCAAAATCGATATTCAAGGCCCGGATGCCCGCGAGTTCTTGAACCGCGTGTACACCAACGCCTGGACCAAGCTCGACGTGGGCAAAGCCCGCTACGGCCTGATGTGTAAAGAAGACGGCATGGTGTTCGACGACGGCGTAACCGCCTGCCTGGCCGACAACCACTTCCTGATGACCACTACCACGGGCGGCGCCGCGCGCGTCATGCAGTGGCTGGAGATCTACCACCAGACCGAGTGGCCAGAGCTGAAGGTGTACTTCACCTCGGTGACCGACCACTGGGCGACCATGACCCTGTCCGGCCCCAACAGCCGCAAGCTGCTGGCCGAAGTCACCGATATCGATCTGGACCGTGAAGGCTTCCCCTTTATGACCTGGAAAGAAGGCCTGGTGGGTGGCGTGCCGGCGCGGGTGTTCCGTATTTCCTTTACCGGTGAGCTGTCGTACGAAGTCAACGTACAAGCCGACTACGCCATGGGCGTGCTGGAAAAAATCGTCGAGGCTGGCAAAAAGTACAACCTCACCCCGTACGGCACCGAGACCATGCACGTGCTGCGGGCCGAGAAGGGTTTCATCATTGTTGGCCAGGACACCGATGGTTCGGTTACCCCCGACGACTTGAACATGGGCTGGTGCGTTGGCCGGACCAAACCGTTCTCGTGGATCGGCTGGCGCGGTATGAACCGTGAAGACTGCGTGCGGGAAAACCGTAAGCAGTTGGTGGGCTTGAAACCGGTTGATCCGAAGTTTGTGCTGCCTGAAGGCGCGCAACTGGTGTTTGACACCAAACAGCAGATTCCCATGGCTATGGTGGGTCACGTCACCTCCAGCTACTACAGCGCCAGCCTGGGTTACAGCTTTGCCCTGGCGATGGTCAAGGGCGGGCTCAAACGCATGGGCGAGAAGGTCTATGCGCCCCTGGCGGATGGCCGCTTTGTTGAGGCTGAGATTTGCAGCTCGGTGTTCTTCGACCCGAAAGGGGAGCAGCAGAATGTGTGATCGCATGTCCCTACGCCCTTTGTGCGCCTGGATCCCCGCCTGCGTGGGGATGACGGGTGTTTCGTTTGATTGCTCGTTCGCGAGGTCTGTATGACTGCTATCAACGTTTACAAGCAGCGCCCCGATGCTGCGCCTGCGCAATCGCCGCTGCACCACGCCGGCCTGGCAGATGCTGCCGGCAAAGGTAAAGCCGGCGCCGGTATTCAACTGCGCGAACGCAAACTGCTTGGCCACCTGACTATTCGTGGCGATGGCCATGACGCCGCCTTTGCTGGCGCCATCCACAAAGCGACTGGCCTGGAGTTGCCCGGCGCCTTGGCGGTGATCAGCTCGGGCGAAAGCTCGCTGCAATGGATGGGCCCGGATGAGTGGCTGCTGGTGGTACCCAGTGGCACTGAATTCGACGCCGAGAAAAAGCTGCGTGAAGCCCTTGATGGCCAGCACTGCCAAGTGGTCAACGTCAGCGGTGGGCAAACCATTCTCGAGCTGACCGGCAGCAAGGTCACCGAGCTGCTGAAAAAATCCACCAGCTACGACGTGCACCCGAGCAACTTCCCGGTCGGCAAGGCCGTCGGCACCACCTTCGCCAAGTCGCAACTGGTGATTCGCCACACCGCTGAAGGCACGTGGGAGCTACTGGTACGCCGCAGCTTCTGCGACTACTTCTGGCTGTGGTTGCAGGATGCGGCGCAGGAATATGGCTTGGCGGTAAAAGCGTAATAGCGAGGTAGGTTGGGTTGAGCCAAAGGCGAAGCCCAACTATGGGCCAGCCCAACGTTGCGATTTCCGATCTACCGCTGGTTTCCGGAGAACAGCATGAGCCGCACCCCCGATACCTGGATTCTCACCGCCTCCTGCCCGAGCATTCTCGGCACCGTGGATGCGGTGACCCGTTATTTGTTCGAGCAGGGCTGCTACGTCACCGAGCACCACAGCTTTGACGATCGGCTCTCGGGGCGGTTTTTTATTCGCGTCGAATTCCGCCAGCCCGAAACCTTTGCTGAACTGGACTTCCGCGATGGCCTGGCCGCGCGGGTGGCCAGCTTTGGCATGGACTTCGAACTGACCCCGCCGAACTACCGCAGCAAGGTGGTGATCATGGTCTCCAAGGCCGACCACTGCCTGAACGACCTGCTCTACCGCCAACGTATCGGCCAACTGCCGATGGACGTAGTCGCCGTGGTGTCCAACCACCCCGACCTCGAACCGCTGGCGCGCTGGCACGGCATTCCTTACCACCACTTCCCGCTGGACCCGGCCGACAAGCCGGCGCAAGAGCGCAAGGTGATGCAAGTGATCGCCGACACCGGTGCCGAGCTGGTGATTCTTGCCCGCTATATGCAGGTGTTGTCGCCCGAGCTGTGCCGCAAATTGGATGGCTGGGCGATCAATATCCACCACTCCCTGCTGCCCGGTTTCAAAGGCGCCAAGCCCTATCACCAAGCCTACGAAAAAGGCGTAAAGCTGGTTGGCGCCACCGCCCACTACATCAATAACGACCTCGACGAAGGCCCGATCATCGCCCAGGGCGTGGAACCGGTAGACCACAGCCACTACCCCGAAGACTTGATCGCCAAAGGCCGCGACATCGAATGCCTGACCCTGGCCAAAGCCGTGGGTTACCACATCGAACGTCGGGTATTTCTTAACGCCAGCCGCACGGTCGTGCTCTAACGCTTTTTGTAGGGTGTGCTGTGCGCACCAAGCGCTTTACCCGATATCGCCATGGTGCGCACAGCACACCCTACGGCCGGGGTTCGCCCCATACATGAGTTCCACCCGAAGAGGGCATTCCGCGCTGCCTATAGCGGCCTCTTCCGTTGCAGACACAACCTCCAGTGCAGGGCCGCGTAGCCATTTGGCTGCGCCTTGTAACCACAACAACAAACGGAGAATCACCTATGTCTGGTAATCGTGGCGTCGTTTATCTCGGCGCTGGCAAGGTCGAAGTACAGAAAATCGACTATCCGAAAATGCAGGACCCGCGCGGTCGCAAGATCGAGCACGGGGTCATTCTAAAAGTGGTGTCCACCAATATTTGCGGCTCCGACCAACATATGGTCCGTGGCCGTACCACCGCGCAGGTCGGGCTGGTGCTGGGCCATGAAATCACCGGTGAAGTGATCGAAAAGGGCAGCGACGTTGAGCACCTGAAAATCGGTGACTTGGTGTCGGTGCCGTTTAACGTCGCCTGTGGGCGTTGCCGCTCGTGCAAAGAACAACACACCGGCGTGTGCCTGACCGTTAACCCGGCCCGCCCCGGTGGCGCCTATGGTTATGTGGACATGGGCGATTGGGTTGGTGGCCAGGCGGAGTACGTGCTGGTGCCGTATGCCGACTTCAACCTGCTGAAACTGCCGGACCGCGACAAGGCCATGGAGAAGATTCGTGACCTGACCTGCCTGTCCGACATTCTGCCCACCGGTTACCACGGTGCGGTGACGGCGGGTGTTGGCCCGGGTAGCACGGTGTATGTCGCCGGTGCCGGTCCGGTGGGTTTGGCGGCGGCTGCGTCGGCGCGTTTGCTCGGTGCGGCGGTGGTGATTATTGGTGACGTAAACCCGGTGCGGCTGGCCCATGCCAAAGCGCAGGGGTTTGAGATTGCTGACCTGTCCACCGATACGCCGTTGCACGAACAAATCGCTGCCCTGTTGGGCGAGCCAGAAGTGGACTGCGCCATTGACGCCGTGGGCTTTGAAGCCCGTGGTCACGGTCATGCCGGGGCGCAACATGAAGCGCCGGCCACCGTGCTGAACTCGTTGATGGGCGTGGTGCGGGTAGCCGGCAAGATCGGTATTCCGGGGCTGTATGTGACCGAAGACCCGGGTGCCGTGGATGCGGCGGCCAAGCAGGGTAGTCTGAGTATTCGCTTTGGTTTGGGCTGGGCTAAATCCCACAGCTTCCACACTGGGCAGACGCCGACCATGAAGTACAACCGCCAGTTGATGCAGGCGATTATGTGGGGCCGCTTGAATATTGCCGAGATCGTGGGTGTGCAGGTGATCAGCCTGGATGACGCGCCGCGCGGTTATGGTGAGTTTGATGCGGGGGTGCCGAAGAAGTTTGTGATTGATCCGCATAAGACGTTTAGTGCGGCGTGAGTGAAGAGGCAGCCTTAGGGCTGCCTTTTTTATTGGCGATGTTTCGGCATAAGGTGAGGGCTGCCTCCCAACGATCGGCCCCCTCTGCCCGCTTGCGGGAGAGGGTTGGGGTGAGGGTTTGGCTTCTGCGGTTCTCCAACGTGACCGCATGAGCTGAACGTTTTGTTTCGCGCCTTACGCACGACTGGCCGTAGGGTGTGCTGTGCGCACCGGCTTTTGATGTTTGCTTTGAGGTTGGTTGTGTTCTTCGTAACCGCATGGGCTGAACGTTTGGTTTCGCGCCTTACGCGCGAGTTTCTTTTTCCAGTCGATGAAAAAGAAACCAAAAAATCTTGCCCCTACCTTGGGTCTACGCTGCGCTCCGACTCCCCTCGCTACGTCGTTGCTCCAGGGGTCGGCGTGCAGGGCCATCCCTGGCCCCACGCCTTTCGCGGCTCCTGCCGCTCAACCCCCTACGCAACGACTTCACTCGGCCTGCGATAAACGGGGCGGGTAGATCAAAGGCCAGGTCAACAGCCAGATCAAAAGCTCTTCACTTGGCCGGGGCAGGGCATAATCTCGCTCCCTTGGGAACATCACTCTCTATCCCCAGTCCAACCGCTCACTATTCCCCGCTGAGGTTTTCCCGATGTCTGCTTCCCGTCGCCTGGTGTTGCTTGCTGCGTTGTCTGTGCTCAGTTGCCAGGCATTGGCGTTCAATTTGAATGATGCGGCCAGTCTCTATTCGGCGAGCCAGGGTGGTAAGGGGGGCGATGCGTCGGCGGCGTTGTTGAGTAATCCGCAGAATTTGCAGTTGTTGGCGGCGCTCAAGCAGTTGAAGGTTACGCCGCAGCAGGCGGTGGGTGGCACTGGGGCGATGTTGGGCTTGGCGAAGAATCAACTGCCGGGTAATGAGTACAGCCAACTGACCGAGCAGGTGCCGGGTTTGCAGAAGTTTGAGGGCGCTAATGGCTTGGCGCAGTTGGGGACGCTCAGCGGTTTGTTGGGTAAGTCGGCGGGTAAGCCGGTTAGCCCGCAGGCAACGGCGGCGGTGAGCAATGTGAATAACCCACAAGATCTAACCGCCGCATTTAGTGCCTTGGGTATGGACAGCGGCATGATCGGCCAATTTGCGCCGCTGCTGTTGCAGTACCTCGGTCAGCAGGGTGTGGGCAATTCGTTGTTGGGCAATCTTGGCAGCCTCTGGACTGCTGGTAGCTAAGCCTGACTTTCCGCTTTCAAGGTGCTGAGCAGGGCGTCTTTTTCCGCCCAGCGCTGAGATATCCAGTTCTGCATGTAGTGGCGAAATTGCGCGTCGTTTTGGTAGTCGCCTTGCCACAGCGCCGGGTCCATAGGCAGGGTCTGGATATCCACCACCACTTTGTCTACGCGCCCGCAGAGTAAGTCCCAGAAGCCGGGAGTACGCGTGCCTGGGTAGTACACGGTGATGTCGAGAATGGCGTCCAGTTGTTCGCCCAGGCTTGCCAGCACAAAGGCTACGCCACCGGCTTTGGGTTTGAGCAGGTGTTTATAGGGCGACTGCTGCTCGGCCTGCTTGGCTGGGGTGCAGCGCGTACCTTCCAGGTAATTCACCACGCTCACCGGTATATGGCGGAATTTTTCGCAGGCTTTTTGCGTAATTAGCAAATCTTGCCCGGCCCTCTCCGGGTGTTTGGCCAGATAGGCCTTGGAGTAACGCTTCATAAACGGGTAATCCAGCGCCCACCATGCCAGGCCCAGCAGCGGCACCCAGAGCAGTTCCTTTTTCAGAAAGAATTTGAAGAACGGCGCCTTGCGGTTAAAGGCCTGCATCAGCGCGGGAATATCCACCCAGGATTGGTGGTTGCTGATCATCAGATACGAGCGGTCCATGCGCAGCTCGTTGTCGCCACGAATTTCCCACACGGTGGGCAGGCACAGGGCGAAGATAAATTTGTCGATGTCCGACCAGGTTTCGGCAATCCAGACCACGGCGGCGGAGCAGGCGGCTCTAGGTTTACCGGGAAAAATCAGTTTGAGCAGGGCAAAGATCATCAGCGGGCCGATCAACACCAATGTGTTGAGTAAAAGCAGCAAGGCGACGGTCATACCGGTGAGCAAACGGCGCATGGGCGCTCCTGGAAAATCTGGGCCGGGCAATAATAATCAGCCCTGGCGCGCCTTCCAAGTCGCTGGCTGGAAGTTTGGCAGCGGCTTTCTCTGCCAATTGGCACTACATTTTCTTCACCCTTTCCGGTGTATGAAGACATTCTTCGTACACCCTTCAAGCCTGGAGTGACCTGACGCGTGAAACGTACCCTTGCCTTGCTGGCGCTTGTGGCGCTGCCCGTTTTTGCCGCCGAACCCACCGTGTACGGCCGCTACGAATACATCAAGTTGCCGGAGCTGGACCAAACCTTTAAAGCCAAAATGGACACCGGCGCGCTGACCGCGTCGCTGTCGGCCAAGGACATCGAAACCTTCAAAAAAGATGGCGATGACTGGGTGCGCTTCCGCCTTGCCACCAAGGACGCCAGCGACAAGCTGTATGAACACAAACTGGCGCGCATCAGCAAAATCAAAAGTCGCTCCGATGAGGAAGATGGCGAAGAAGGCGCCGCCATCGCCAAACGCCCGGTGATTGCCGTGCGCATGTGTTTAGACGGTACTGAGCGCATTATTGAGGTCAACCTCACCGACCGCAGCAGCTTTAACTACCCGCTGTTGATTGGCGCTAAAGCCCTGCGTGAGTTCGATGCAGCGGTGAACCCGGCGCGGCGCTTTACGGCTGGGCAGCCTAAGTGCTGAGGTAATCGGGTTTTATCCGAAATCTGGATTCCCGCCTGCGCGGGAATGACGCTGGTGTATGAGTTTACTTCGTCATCCCAGCGCAGGCTGGGATCCAGAATATCCGTCGTTACGCAAATCTCCCGGTGGTAAATTGAGCGCCTTGACCTTCATGCTGCAGGACGCACATGCCAAACATTCTGCTGGTTGAGGATGAAGCCTCAATCGCCGACACCCTGATCTACGCCCTGCAAAGCGAGGGTTACACCACCCATTGGTTAACCCTGGCCGGTGA
>NZ_JBBNAH010000568.1:0-8373 GCF_037994325.1 Pseudomonas sp. | reverse complement strand
TCATTGGAGAGCTCGCGAATATCGCTGATGTTGCGGGCGATCTCTTCGGTGACGCTGCTTTGTTCTTCGCAGGCGGTGGCGATTTGCGCGGCCATGTCGTTGATGCGCCCGACCGAGTCGCTGGATTCGGAGAGGATTTGGTCGACCCCAGCAGCACGGTCAACGCTGTCGCGGGCTTTGATGCTGCCCGAGTCCATGGCTTTTACTGCGTTCTGCACACCGACTTGCAGGCGCTCGATCATGTTTTGGATGTCTTTGGTCGAGTCTTGGGTGCGTGCAGCCAGGGCGCGAACTTCGTCGGCAACCACGGCAAAGCCACGGCCCTGTTCCCCTGCCCGTGCGGCCTCGATGGCGGCGTTAAGCGCCAGCAGGTTGGTTTGTTCGGCAATGCCTTTGATCACCGCCAGCACGGCGCCAATATTGGCGGTTTCCTGCTCCAGGGTCTGGATGGTGCCAGAGGCGCTTTCCACTTCCTGGGCCAATTGGCGCATGGCGGTGATGGTGGCGCCGACCACCTGGGCGCCTTCGCGCGATTGGGTTTCGGCGCTGCGGGCAGCGTCGGCGGCGTTTTGCGCGTTGCGCGCGACCTCGTTAACAGCGGCGCTCATTTCGGTGGCAGCAGTGCTCACTTGGTCGACGGCGGCATGTTCGCTGCTGATCAGGCGGTCGTTGGCCGCCGCCATTCCAGCCAGAGTTTGCGCAGAGTCGGCGACCTCGCCGGTGACTCGCCCTACTTCCTTGATCAATGGCTGCAGCTTGTCGAGGAAGCGGTTGAAGGCCAGGCTCAACTTGCCCAGTTCATCACGGGAAAGCACGTCCAGGCGCACACGCAGGTCGCCATCGCCATCGGCGATTTGCTCGATGCGGTGCAGCAGATTTTCCAGCGGACGGGTGACCAGAATCGGAAAACCCACGACCAGAATCAGGCACACCAACAGGCCAATACCGACCACCGTGCCTTGCTGCCAGGTCAGCTCCTCTCCCAGAGCGATAGCGGTTTTGCCTTCACCGTTGGCGGCGTTGTCTTCCAATTCACCGAGTTTGTCGATGGCATCGCGCATGCTGTCGAACTGCTTTTCGCTGTCGCCAAAGCTAAGGGTACTGGCGGCGTCAGGGTCGCTTCCCGAAAGCTGGACAACCTTGAGGCTGGTGGCTTTCCACACGGCATAGCCCTGGTCGAACTGCGCCACCAAGGCTTTGGCCTCGGCATTGGGGTCCATCGCGGCATATTTGTGCACGCGGTCGTAGGCCTGTTGCAGGTTTTCCGCGTGGGATTTTTTCAGGCCATCGATATGGGGGCCGGCAGCTTCGTCGAGCAGGCTGCGTTCGGCGACAAAGGCTTGATACAGATCGCGGTCGGCGTTGAGCAGCAGGCTGATGGCGGGCAGATAGCGGTTGGTCAGTTTGCTGCTGGAGTCCGCTACTTGGGTGATGCCACGCACCCCCAGCACGCCCATCAACACCAACAACACCGCCAGCACCAGAATGGGCAAAGCGATTTTCCAGCGAAAACCCAGGTCGGCAAAAAGACGCAGCATGATCAATCTCCAAACGGCAGGACAACTAGATGCAAGCGTAGACGCTTGGCGCAGTTTTATTGGGCGCCGTGCAGGCCTTATGCAATCAGCGATGTGAAGGTTATGGCCGCTGCGCCTAGAGCAGCTATCGGCTATGACTGGCGGATGCTTGACCTGGGTTATGAAAAGCGTGCGCCGCACTGATCGTGCAACGCTTTTGTGCTAGCGTGCCGGCTTTCGCGCAACACCCCATTCCGAAGCCGATTTAAGGAAGTACCCCATGGCCATGACCAAAGACCAACTGATCAGCGATATCGCCGAAGCGACTGATGCCTCGAAAGCGACCGTGCGCGCGGTACTGGAACAACTGAGCGAGATCGTTACCGATGCCCTGGAGAACTACGACGAAATCACCTTGCCGGGCATTGGCAAACTGAAAGTGGCGGACCGTCCGGCCCGTACCGGCCGTAACCCGCAGACCGGCAAAGCCATCGAAATTGCCGCGAAGAAAGTGGTGAAGTACGTGCCGGCCAAGGCGCTGACCGACGCGATTAATTAAGTGATTGCGCGGGTGCGCACCTTGCGCAGTCGCCTGGAGATTCTGGGTCCCCGCCTACGCGGGGACGACGCATGTTTTGTAACGAACACCGTCTTCACCGCGCAGGCGGGGATCCAGCGCTCTGGATAGGCGGTAATCGAGCGCACCAAGCGCTTGCCTCCCATGTAGGGTGTGCTGTGCGCACCACGGGTGCCACGCGTTTACGGGGTAATGCCGTAACCCGCTAGCGCCTGCAAAAACGCCGCTTCATCCAGCACCTTCACGCCCAGCTCATTGGCCTTGGCCAACTTCGAGCCCGCCCCAGGCCCTGCCACCACGCAGGTGGTTTTCGCCGACACTGAACCGGCTACTTTCGCCCCCAGGCTTTCGAGTTTTTCCTTGGCGATATCGCGGCTCATGATTTCCAGGCTGCCGGTCAGTACCCAGGTTTGCCCAGCCAGGGGCAGGCCTTCTACCACACGCTTTTCGCTTTCCCAGTGCATGCCGAAGTCGCGCAGTTGCGCTTCGATTTTCAGCGCGCGCTCGCGGTGTTCGGGCACGGCGAAAAATTCGCGCACAGCGTTGGCGGGCTTTTCGCTGAGGGCTTGGCGCAGGTCGAGCCAGTCGGCGGCGAGGACTTTTTCCAGCGACTCGTCGAACTTGGCAGCCAGGGTTTTCGCCCCGGTTGGGCCGACGGACGAGATATGCAACTTGTCGATCAGCCCGGCCAAGGTGGTGCTGGCGGCATACTCCGCAGCCAGCTCGCCTTGACCTTGGATTTCCAGCTCTTTTTCCAGTTGCTCAATCACGCTCTGGTTATGGCTATCGCTAAAGAATTCGTGAATCTCATGGGCCACTTCCAGGCCGACATCCGGCAGGTAGGTGAGCACTTCCGGCAGCGCCTGTTTGATCCGCTGCAACGAGGCCAACGAGCGCGCCAGCACCTTGGCGGTTTCTTCGCCGACGTCGGGAATGCCGAGGGAATAAATGAAGCGCGCCAGTTCCGGTTTACGGCTGTTGGCGATGGCGGCCAGCAGGTTTTTACTGGATAGCTCGGCAAAGCCCTCCAGCTCGACAATCTGCTCAAAGGTCAGTTTGTACAGGTCGGCTGGCGAGCTGATCAGCTTCTCGTCCACCAACTGCTCGACGCTCTTGTCGCCCAGGCCTTCGATATCCATGGCCCGGCGCGAGACGAAGTGAATGATCGCCTGTTTAAGCTGCGCACCACAGGCCAGGCGGCCGACGCAACGGTATACCGCGCCTTCGCTGACGGTCTCGCGGCCCTTGCTGCGTTTGACCAGTTGCGTGCGTTCTACGTGGGAGCCGCACACCGGGCAATTCTCCGGCACGTGTACGGGTTTGGCATCCGCAGGGCGGCGGTCGAGGACCACTTGCACCACTTGCGGAATCACGTCGCCAGCGCGGCGAATAATCACTGTGTCGCCGACCATAATGCCCAGGCGCGCGACTTCATCCATATTGTGCAAGGTGGCGTTGGCGACCATCACGCCAGCGACTTTCACCGGGCGCAACCGCGCAACCGGGGTAACGGCGCCGGTGCGGCCCACCTGAAATTCCACGGCGAGCAATTCAGTGAGTTCTTCGCTGGCGGGGAATTTATGCGCGATAGCCCAGCGCGGTTCGCGGGCGCGAAAGCCCAGTTCGCGCTGCCAGGCGAGGTTGTTGACCTTGAATACCACGCCATCGATTTCATACGGCAGCGCATCGCGCTTGGCGCCAATGGCGCGGTAATAGTCCAGGCATTCTTCAGCGCCCTGGGCCAGTTTCAGCTCGCGGCTGATGGGCATGCCCCAGTCTTTCAGGGCGTTAAGGATGCCGATATGGGTGTCGGGGAGTTCGCCCTGCACCTGGCCGATGCCGTAGCAGCAGAATTCCAGTGGGCGTTTGGCGGTGATGCTGGAGTCAAGCTGACGCAGGCTGCCGGCAGCGGCGTTACGCGGGTTGGCAAACGTCTTGCCGCCCTGCTCGGCCTGGCTGGCGTTAAGCCGTTCAAAACCGGCGCGGGACATAAACACTTCGCCGCGCACTTCCAATATCGATGGCCAGCCTGAGCCCTGGAGTTTGAGCGGGATATTGCGCACGGTGCGCACGTTAACGCTGATGTCTTCGCCGGTGCTGCCGTCGCCACGGGTGGCACCGCGCACCAACAGGCCGTCGCGGTACAGCAGGCTGACGGCCAGACCATCAAGCTTGGGCTCACAGCTGTATTCAACTGTGGCGCCAGCGCCGAACAGATCACCGGCCGGCAGCTCATCGGCCAGACCTTCACGCACACGGCGGTCGAAATCGCGCAGGTCTTCCTCGGCGAAAGCGTTACCCAGGCTCAGCATCGGCACTTCGTGCTTGACCTCACCAAAGGCCGACAGCGCTAGGCTACCGACGCGCTGGGTAGGCGAATCAGGGGTGACCAGTTCCGGGTGTTCGCTTTCCAGGGCTTTTAGCTCGTGGAACAGGCGGTCGTATTCGGCGTCCGGAATACTCGGCTCATCGAGCACGTGGTAGCGGTAGTTATGCTGGTCCAGCTCACTGCGCAATTGGCTGATACGGGTGGCGGCGGTTTGGGCATCGGTCATTTGGGCATTCTCGAAACGAAAAAGAGCAGCCGAAGCTGCTCGATTAAAACGTTGGATCACCGGGCGGTGTGGCGTATCCCGCTACCGTAGGGTGCGCTGTGCGCACCAAGCGATTCATCGGAGAACGCCATGGTGCGCACAGCACACCCTACGAAGCGTTGCTGGCCGCGTTAAACGCTTGCGCCTTAGCGCTTGTTGGTCAGCGCTTTGCGTTCGAACTCGACGATGCGCTGGCGGTAGTGTTCGATGGTTTGCGCGGTCATTACGCTGCGCTGGTCATCTTTCAATTCGCCGCTTAATTCGTGGGCCAGTTTGCGTGCGGCAGCGACCATTACGTCGAAGGCTTGTTTCGGGTGGCGCGGGCCTGGCAGGCCAAGGAAGAAACTCACGGCGCGGGTGCTGAAGTGGTCGATATCGTCCAAATCAAAGGTGCCAGGTTTAACCCCGTTGGCCATGGAGAACAACACTTCACCATTGCCGGCCATGCTTTCGTGGCGGTGGAAAATATCCATTTCGCCAAAGCGCAGGCCACTTTCCAAAATATTCTGCAACAGTGCCGGGCCGTTAAAACCTTCGCCTTCGCGGGCCACCACGTTAATCACCAGCACTTCTTCAACCGGCGGCAAATCGCGACTGTCTTGTGGCACGGCAGGGTTACGTTTTTTCGGTTCGTCATCGACCGGGTTGAGCAACGTCGGCACCGGCTCATCAAGGCCAAGATTAAGATCGCCCTGGCTCGGTTCCACCACTTTGCCGCGACGACGATTCAATTCACGCGGGCTCATGGCCGGCAAATCTTCTTCTTCAACTTTAGGCTCGGCGTGACGCTCAAGAACACGCGGCGGGCCCAGTAGTTCCGGGGCGCCATCGTCATCTGGAAGGTTGGAAAAACTGCGATCCAACTTGAATTTCAATTTGCCTTTACCACCGCGCATGCGCCGCCAGCCATCGAAAAGAATGCCAGCGATAACAATGATGCCGATGACGATCAGCCACTCCCGCAGACCGATTTCCATGTAGTTCTGTAGCCCCTGAAAAAATAATAGTGAAGAAAGGGCATCCGCCCTCTGACTCAAAACTCAGCTCTTTCAACTCAAGAGCACACCGTCAGTAACTTAAGACTTCGTATAGCAACTCCATGTTCTGACAGGCATTTGGGACAAATAATAAAAAGTGGGCAATAAGCTAGCACGACGAAAGGCAACTTTACACCGCGCAAGCACTTATGCCTCGACCAAAGCCAAGGCTTCTTCAACATCTACTGCGACAAGCCGTGAGCAGCCAGGTTCATGCATTGTTACGCCCATCAACTGATCGGCCATTTCCATGGCGATTTTGTTGTGGGTGATATAGATAAATTGCACGGTCTCGGACATCTCTTTTACCAGCCGCGCATAACGCCCAACGTTGGCATCGTCCAGCGGCGCATCTACTTCGTCGAGCATGCAGAATGGCGCTGGGTTGAGTTTGAAAATGGCAAATACCAGGGCCAATGCGGTCAGGGCTTTTTCACCGCCGGAGAGCAGGTGAATGGTGCTGTTTTTCTTGCCCGGTGGGCGCGCCATGATGGTCACGCCGGTGTCTAGCAGGTCTTCGCCGGTGAGTTCCAGGTAGGCGTTGCCGCCGCCGAATACTTTCGGGAACAGCGCCTGCAGGCCGCCGTTGATTTGGTCAAAGGTTTCTTTAAAGCGGTTGCGGGTCTCTTTGTCGATTTTGCGGATGACGTTTTCCAGCGTGTCGAGCGCTTCCACCAAGTCGGCGTTTTGCGCGTCGAGGTAGCGTTTGCGCTCGCCTTGCTGTTGGTATTCGTCGATCGCCGCGAGGTTGATCGGGCCGAGACGGGCAATACGCGCGGCCAAGCGCTCCAGCTCTTCTTCCCAGGACTTCTCGTCGGCTTCGGTCGGCAACGTGCCAAGCACGCCGTGCAGGTCGTAGTTGTCTTCCAGCAGTTGGTCTTGAATCGCCTTGCGCCGTACGGTCAGGGCTTGCCATTCCATGCGCTGCTGTTCGAGCTGGCCGCGCAGTAATTGCGACTGCTGCTCGGCCGAGGTGCGGCGTTTTTCCGCATCGCGCAGTTGGCGGTCGGCATCTTCCAGGCCCAGGCGCGCAAGCTTGAGTTCGTCTTCCACGCCCATGCGTTTATCCAGCAACTCTTCCAACTTCATGCGCAGCTCTTCCAGCGGCGCGGCGCCCTCGTCGAGGTTGAGGTTGAGCTGTTCGCGCTTCTCATGCAGGCGTTCGGCCTGCAGTTCCAAGCGTTCCAGGGCTTGGCGCGTGGAGTCGTGCTGGGCTTTAAGCGAACCCAGGCGCACGGCCAGTTGGTGGGCGTGGTCTTTGTGCTGGCGGGCTTCCTGACGCACGCGATCAAGGCGCTCGCGCAGGGCGTCACGCTGAGCCATCAACAGTTCACGTTGTTCGGTGTCCAGCGCCATGGCATCGAGGGCGTCTTGCAGTTGCAGGCGCGACTCGCCGAGCTGTTCAGACTCGAGAGCACGTTGCTCGCCCAGTTCGCCCAGTTCTTCATCAAGACGACGGCGACGCAACGTCAGCTGTTCGACCTTGGCCTGCCCGGCTGAGAGCTGTGCTTTCAGCTCGCCCTGACGACGGGCTTCATCTTGCAAACGGCGGCGTTGCTGTTCACGGGCTTCTTCCTGGTGTTGCTGGGTTTCGCGCAGCGCCAGCAGGCGTTCTTCCAGGCTGGCCAAGCTGGCTTCGCGCTCGTCGCGCTCCAAGCCCAGGCGCTCAATTTCCTGAGCTCGGGCCAACACGCCGCTTTCCGCTTCGCTGGCGCGGCGTACGCGCAAGAAATGCCGGCCGACCCAATAGCCGTCGCGGCTGATCAGGCTTTCGCCGTCACCGAGTTGGCCGCGCAGGGCCAGGGCTTCGTCGAGGGTCTGCACCGGTTTGACCTTGGCCAACCACGGCGCTAAATCGACGCTGGCTTCGACTTTATCCAGCAAGCTACCAGCCACCCGCGCGCCACCTTTGGCCGGGCTGACCAGACGCAGATCGCCCTGTTTGAAACCAGCCAAATCAAGGCTGGCGAGCGCTTGTGGATCGTCGAGCAAGACGGCCTGCAAGTCGGCACCGAGCACGGTTTCCACCGCTAACTCCCAACCGGCTTCTACGCGCAGGCCTTCGGCCAAACGCGGGCGATCGTTGAGGTGCTGTTCGCGCAGCCACTCGGCGGTGCCTTTGCCGGGGTCGAGCGCGGCTTGTTGCAGCGCCTCCAAGGAAGCCAGGCGACCGTTCAAGCGTTGCAGCTCGCCCTGCGCCTGTTGCTGCGCCTGGCCCGCTTGCAGCAACTCAGCACGCAATTGCTCCAGGCGCTCGACCAAGGCTTGCTCGGCAATGTGCAGCTCTTCTAGGGTCAGCTCGCTGGTGGCGACCTGCTCGCTCAGTTCTAGAATCGCGGCGTCTTCAGGGTCGGCTGAGAGGAGCATCAGCTCGTCGTTAAGCCGCCGCTGCCGCTCAGCCAGACGCTCCAGGCTGTGTTCCAGTTGCTGAATCCGCGACTGCTGCACTTCAGCCTGGCGCCGCGGCTCGGCAGAGCGCTGGTTAAAGCCGTCCCACTGCTCTTGCCAGCCGTGCATGGCGCTGTCGGATTCCTCCAACGCGGCGGCCGCTTCTTCGGCAGCGGCGTTGGTGATTTCTTGCTCCGGCTCAAGCGCGGCCAGCTCTTCGCCCAAGGTCGCCAGCAAGGTGCGGTCATGGCCCAGGTGCG
>NZ_JBBNAH010000567.1:0-3280 GCF_037994325.1 Pseudomonas sp. | reverse complement strand
CATTTCCGCCGCGTCCCAGTGCTGTTGCAGGGCCATAAAGTGCTCTTTACCGGCTTCCACAAAACGCTGTTCGTTAAACCAGCTTGGCGCATTGATCACTGGCGCGGCCGCTGCAGCGCTGCTGCCACCGCCGAAGATCGAGTTGGCCGCTGGCATAACCGGTTGGTTGGCCGGCAGGTCACGTTGCATCGGTGGAGTGAAACCACCCGCAGCAGCCGGTTGACCAGCGTTTTGCTGACGACGGCGCGCGGCGATAAAGCGGAAGATCACAAAGGCGATGAGGCCAATAATCAGGAAGTCAAAGATCTGCATGCCCTGGAAGCCGCCGCCCATAAACATCGAGGCGAGCAGGCCGCCAGCGGCGAGGCCGGCCAACGGGCCCAACCAACGGGACATGCCGCCAGCCGCCGCAGGTGTAGCAGCCGCTTTACCCGGTGCTGCGGCCTGGCTGGCCGGCGGGGTAGCTTGACGGGTTTGATGGGTAGGCGCGGAGCCGAAGGATTTACCGCCGCCCATGCGTTTTGCATTGGCGTCGAGGCTGAGCGTCAACGCTACGCAGAGCATCATGGCCAGGCTGATGAAACGCTTCATGGTTCGCAACTCTCTTAAATGGATTCAACGCGCGCCATGTTGCACAGGGCGCTCCACGATGACCAGCGGCAGAATGTTTCCGGATTTATGCCCTGCGCCCATTTAGGTAGCAGGACCGCAGCCGGGTCTGACGCGCAAGTGATGATCTTTACGTAGGACAATGCTGTCCGGCTTGCCGTTCACGTAGTCGAAGTTGCGACTGAACCAGGCGGCGGATTCGACCAGGGTCGCGTCAATCGGCGGCACCGCGAGTTCCCAGTCGGGGTCGTCGGCGAGGCGGCAGCCGGCGCTGAGCTGATAACGCGGGGCATCGTCGTCCACTCCGGGCGCTTGCGGCTCCGGTTGGAACGGCATGCTGAGCAGCAGCAAACCCTTGGTGCCCCAGTTCACCGACTGGAATAGCAGCTCGTCGCCGCGAATATCCACCAAGCCAGGGCCGACCCGCTCGAAGCCGTAGGGCTGGGTTTTGATCAACACCCCGCGGCTACGCTGGTACACCCAGCCGGGCTTGCTGGTGTCCAGCGCGGTGGCGGGGTAGGCAATGGTTTCCAAGTGGTCCAGGCGCAGCTTGCCGGTGGCGTTGGAGTACGCATGGAACAGCTCATAGGCGCCTTCGCCCCGCGCATTGATCAGCGCCTGCCCTTCACCAATAGGAACCACCTCACGCAAGCGCAGGTCTTCGCCACCCTCGCCGGCAATCGCGCGGTTAACGGTTTGGCCCTGGCGCAACTGGTAGAGCACCTGCTCAACCGGCGCCGTAGCGTGTTGTGGGCGGTAGGCAAAGCGCAGCTCTTCCACTTGCCACTGCGGGCCGTTGACGATTACCCGGGTTTTTGCCGGCAGCACGCAGCGTTGCTGGCGCATGGCCGGGGTAATGCCGGGGTAGGTGTCGTTCAGGCAGATGTCTTCGGCCATCACGCGGGTACTAGGGTAGGGCTCTTTGCCTGCGCCCAAGCGCGGGTTGGCGTTGTTTGGGCAGGCGGCCGGCTGCGGGTCGATGGTGTCGTGCTGGTCCTCCACAGCCGGGCTGGCGGCGTCAACCGTGTTACCTGGTCGGCGGCCCAGGTCCGCCTCACGCATTTCCACGTACCAGCGCTCCAGAGCGGGGCGCGGCAGTTGCTGGGCGGTTTTCAAGCGCAGCGTTGGCGGGTCGCCGGCAGCCAGCTCGAAGTGGCGATCAAACCAGGCTGGCCCGTCCTGAAAGCGCAGGTATTCCAGGGTCGATTCCTGCATCCGCGCATACACCAGGGGGTGAGTGAACTCGAACTGCGGTAGCGCGAAACAGGCCTTGGGCAATTGCAGTTCGGCGACCTGTTTGCCCCGGCTGATGCTCACCGCATGAATGGTCGACGCCGGCCCGTGGTAGCCCTCTTCGGCCAGAAGGGCGAGGTCACCGCGCACATCCAGCAGTACCCCTGGCCCGATATCCACCGTGCGCAGCGGATTGATCTGCACCAGATGCAGATGATTTTCCTGCTGCACCGAAAACCAGCCAGGCAGGCGCGCGTCGGTCATCCAGTTTTGCGTCAGATCACGAATCAGCGCCTGACCGCGCAGGCGCTCGTCTTGCACATATAAACGGGCTAGTTCGTAGTTGCCGCTGGTGCGGTACAGCACCAGGGCGTCATTGGGGCCGGCGCTGACGGCATCAAACACGGTGGTCAGTCGGGCATCTTCTTCACTGGCGCCAAAGGCCTTGCCGAGCTTTTCATCGCTGAGTTTGCGACCGTTCATGCGCAACGTGATGGTTACTTCTTCGCGCAGCGAACCGGTATTCCAATCGCGGTTATGGCTGACCGTGCGCTCGACGCTCAGCGCCGGGCCGTCATTGCTGAACCAGCCGGCGCAGGCGTGCAGAGGAACGAGAAGACAGGCAAGCAGAGCCAATAGAGGAGTGAAGCGCACGTTGAGATTCCCTTCGCCATGCCACGTTTACGATGAGGCCTTGGTGCGCACGGCGCACCCTAGCCAATGTTGAGCTATGTAGGTGTGCTGTGCGTACCAAACGATGTCAAAGGGGTTCGAGCTTGGCGTAGCCCATCATCAACCACTTGCTGCCTTCGGCGGCGAAGTTCACTTGCACCCGTGCCTGGGCGCCAGCGCCTTCGAAGTTGAGAATCACGCCTTCGCCAAACAAGGCGTGCTTTACCGCCTGGCCCAGGCGGAATTCGGTTTCCGGTACTTCGGCGTTGGCAAACATGCTGCTGGTGTTGGCGCCCTTGTTGCTGTTGCCGTACGGGCGGCTGACGCTATTAGACAGGCGCACTTCCTGAATCAACGCCGGCGGCACTTCGCGCACAAAGCGCGAGACTTTGTTGTAGGTCTCGCTGCCATACAGGCGACGGGTTTCGGCGTAGGTCAGCACCAGGTTTTGCATGGCGCGAGTAATACCGACGTAGGCCAGACGCCGTTCTTCTTCAAGGCGGCCGGGCTCTTCCAGACTCATCTTGTGCGGGAACAGCCCTTCCTCCATGCCCACCAAAAATACCAGGGGAAATTCCAGACCTTTGGCACTGTGCAGGGTCATCAGCTGCACGCTGTCTTCGTGTTCATCAGCCTGGGTGTCGCCGGCTTCCAACGAGGCGTGGCCGAGAAAGGCGGCGAGCGGGCTGAGGTCGTCTTCGTCGTTGTTCTCGAAGTTACGCGCGGCGCTGACCAATTCCTCAAGGTTTTCCACCCGGGCCTGGCC
>NZ_JBBNAH010000566.1:0-25244 GCF_037994325.1 Pseudomonas sp. | reverse complement strand
CCATATGGTCGTGGTGGCCGCCGTCGGCCAGCTCGAACACGGCATGGCCGCCATCGAAGTTATGACGCACCACGAGACCAGCGGCTTCGAACTGAGTCAGAACACGGTAGACCGTGGCCAAACCAACATCCTCGCCAGCCTCCATCAGTGCCTTGTAGACATCTTCCGCACTCATATGGCGCTGCTCTGCAGAGTCGAGCATTTGCAGAATCTTGACCCGCGGCAGGGTCACTTTCAGGCCAGCTTTACGTAGTTCGCTATTTTCTACCATGGTCAGCTTTCTCGTGGTTGCTGCTTCGCAGCTCCCTTCAATGCAGGTATGATCGGTGGCCAAATTGCCCAGCCAAGATAGTGGAAGTCTCCCACCGATGCAAAACACCAAGCTCTTGCTGACTAGCCTCACCTTTGTGGGCTTACTCGCACTCGCCGGCTGTTCATTCCCCGGGGTTTATAAAATCGACATCCAGCAGGGCAATGTCGTGACGCAGGACATGATAGACCAGTTGCGCCCTGGAATGACCAGACGGCAAGTGCGGTTTATCATGGGCAACCCCATGATCACCGACACCTTCCACGCCAATCGCTGGGACTATCTGTACAGCATTCAGCCGGGCGGCCGTCAGCGTTTGCAGGAACGCGTGAGCATTCTCTTTGATGCCAACGACCAACTGGCCGGCCTGTCTGGCGACTTTATGCCGGGCGTGAGCCGCGACCAGGAAATCCTCGGCCCGGATGGCGCACCACAAGCGCAGCCGCAGGAAGAAAAAGCCAAACCAGAAGAGCCAGCCAAACCCGGTTCGCTGCTGGAAAAAATCCAGAAGGACGTCGACGTGGAAACCGTACCGGTGCCAACGCCAACACCGCTGGAAACCTCGCCGCAGTAATTACCTGCGGCGCGAAACGAAAAAGCCCGGACATGTCCGGGCTTTTTTATGGCTTTTCGCTTAATCAGCGCTGTCAACGTAGGGTATGCGCACCGCACACCCTACGCGCGGTTAGCCGCGGCCTTCGCCGCGCGCTGTTTGCGCACCTCTTTAGGATCGGCAATCAGCGGGCGGTAGATTTCCACCCGATCACCTTCTTCCAGCACTCGCGTCGACGGGTCGCTGAGCGCCTTGCCAAAAATCCCCAGCGGGCAATTCTGGCTATCTAATTCTGCGAACTCCGCCGCCAGACCAGAAAGCGCCGCCGCTTGCCGCGCCGTAGTGCCAACCGGCACCTGCAAACTCACCAAGCGCTGATCTGTCGCCAATGCATAAGCGACCTCCACCGCGATCAGCGAATCAGCCATACAGCTGCTTGGCCCGCTGACAGAACGCATCCACCAAGGTATTGGCCGCTTGATTGAACAATGGCCCCAAGGTCGCGCGCACCAGTTGCCCGGAGTATTCAAAGGACAGATCGAGACTGATCTTGCAGGCCTTGTCCGTCAGTGCTTTGAATTGCCATACGCCATGAAGCTCGGTGAACGGCCCCTCCTCCAGGTTCATCACGATGCTCTGCCCCGGGACCAAGGTATTGCAGGTGACAAACGTCTGGCTAAGTCCCGCTTTGGCCACTTCCAGGCTCGCGCGCATCAATATGTTGGTTTCCTCGATTACCGTGGTCGACGAGCACCAGGGCAAAAACTCGGGGTAACTCGCCACGTCGTTGACCAGGTCATAAAGAGCCTGCGCCGGATACGGCAGCAAAGCAGAGCGTTGAATATGGGTGGTCATGCAGTTCTCACTTCAATAGCTGCGCGGCAAACACAATGAGGATACCCAGCGGCGCAACATAGCGCATAAGAAAGAAGGTTACGGCAAACAGGCTGGCATTGCGCATGGCCAGTTCGTCGCGCACCGCCTCGCGGCCCATCACCCAACTGGCGAACACCACAAAGGTCAGTGCACCCAGGGGCAACATGATGCGCGAGGTGAAGAAATCGATCACGCCGAATAGGTCCAGCCCACCCGTCGCGCCCCATTGATAAAGCTGGAAAGCGCCGCCTTCGCTGACAAAGAACTTGGCCTCTTTCCAGATATTGAATGAGAACACCGTGCCCAGCCCGACAAACCAGCAGATAAACGCTAGCGCGGCAGTGACCCAGAGACGGCTGACTTTAGTGCGCTCCACCAGGTAAGCGACCATCGGTTCCAGCAATGAAATCGCCGAACTCCACGCCGCCACGGCGACCAGGACAAAAAACACCACGCCCATTAGTTGGCCGAAAGCGACGTTGCCAAAGGCCAACGGCAAGGTCACAAACATCAGGCCTGGTCCCTCGCTGGCGTTCAAGCCAGCAGAGAACACGATAGGAAACAGCGCCAAACCGGCGAGAAGTGAAACAAAGGTATCCAGTAGCGCAACCGCCACCACCGTGCCGGCAATCGAGGAACTCTTCGGCATATACGCGCCGTAAATCAGGATCGAACCGACGCCGACGCTAAGCGAAAAAAACGCATGGCCCATCGCCGGCAACAGGCCGTCCAGCAGGCGCGAGGTGTCGAGGTTAAACATAAAATGCACACCGGCCATAAAGTACCCGGTGGTCAGGCTGTAGCCCAACAGAATCAGCAGCAGTACAAACAGCAGCGGCATCATGATGCGCAAGCTGCGCTCCAGGCCGGCTACCACGCCACGGGCAATTACCCACGCGGACAGCAGCATAAACAGCGTATGCCAGAGAATCAGCCGCCAAGGGTCGCTGACCATATCGGCGAAATAACGCCCGGCCTGTTCAGCACCAATGCCCTGAAAATCGCCACGCCCAAGGTCGACGATATAGTCCAGCGACCAACCGCCCACCACGCTGTAAAAAGACAGAATCAACAGCGCGGTGATCATCCCGGCAAAAGCGGCCCACGACCACTTGTGCGAATGCGCCGCGTCCAGCGCCAACTCACGCAGCGCATTGGCCGGACTTTGCCGAGAACGGCGGCCAATCAAGGTTTCGGCCAGCATCACCGGCAAACCAAGCAAGGCGATGCACAGCAGAAACATCAGCACAAAGGCCCCGCCACCGTAAACGCCGGTCATATAGGGGAACTTCCAGATGCTGCCCAAGCCCACGGCCGAACCGGTGGCCGCGAGGATAAATACCCAGCGGCTGGCCCATGAGCCGTGAATTGAAACCTTGTCGCCTGCCATGAAAAGTCTGCCTAGCCGAAGAGCCGCCAAAGAGTAGGCCGGCAAAAAGAGGCGCGCATTGTCCGAGATTCACCCAACCCTCTCAAGCCTTTGCGCCCTCCCCCACCTGCCAAGCGCTGCGCTAAGAAAAGCACCGCGCCTGTCGCCAGCGCCAACACTACTGCCTATAATGCCGCGCCTATGGCCAAGCAAAAAAAACACCCCGAGGGCACCATTGCCCAAAACAAGAAAGCCCGTCACGACTACTTCATCGAACATAAATTCGAAGCAGGTATGGTGCTCGCGGGCTGGGAAGTCAAAAGCCTGCGCGCAGGTAAAGCCCAGTTAGTCGACAGCTACGTACTGCTGAAAAACGACGAAGCCTGGCTGATCGGCGCGCACATCGCGCCGCTTACCGCCGCCAGCACCCACGTCATCGCCGACCCGGTGCGCACCCGCAAGCTGCTGCTGAACAAGCGTGAAATCGAAAAGATCACCAGCTCCGTACAGCAGAAAGGTTTTGCCTGTGTGGCGCTCTCCATCTACTGGAAAGCGCACCTGATCAAAATCGAGATTGGTCTGGGTAAAGGCAAGAAGGAATACGACAAACGCCACACCGAGCGTGAGCGCGACTCCGACCGTGAATTGCAGCGTGCCGTGCGTACCAAAGGCAAGGATGACTGATGTGCCCGTAGGGTGTGCTGAGCGCACCTTGCGTATGCCGATAAAAACGCAAGGTGCGCACAGCGCACCCTACGGTTAGAGTCCCTGCCGTCTCTCAGCCCGCGCTACGCGTTGGGCTTCTTGTAGGCCTTCGGCCAATACCTCTTGAACGTAGTGAATATGCCGGTTGGAAATCTCCCGGGCGTCTTCCGCTCGGCCGTCTATAATCGCGTGGTACAGCTCGCCGTGCTGCTGCATCAGCATTTTGCGCGTCTCGCTGCGTAGCGCGTACATGCCGCCGATGTTGGTCACCACGTTGCGTTTCAGCAGGTCAAACAAGCCGCGAATGGTGTGCAGCAACACCGCGTTGTGGCTGGCTTCGGCAATCGCCAAGTGGAAACGTGCATCGGCCGCCCCCTCCTCCGTGCGGCTGACTTTGCCCTCGCTGGCATAGCAGCTTTGCAGTGCTTCAAAGGCTTCACGCAGGCGCTGGTGATCCAACTCAGTGGCACGCTGAGCAGCGTAGAAGGCGCAGGAACCTTCCAGGGTGTGGCGGAATTCCAAGAGGTCGCGCTGGGCTTCGGGGTTGCTTTCCAATAGGTGCAGCAGCGGATCGCTAAAGGTCGAGCCCAATGACTCAGCGACATAATTACCACCGCCCTGGCGACTGACCAAAAGGCCTTTGGCCGCCAACTTCTGGATGGCCTCGCGCAACGAAGGACGGGAAACCCCGAACTGCTCCGCCAGCGCCCGCTCGGCAGGCAGCCGCTCGCCAGCCTTTAACGTGCCCTCGAGAATCATGCGCTCCAGCTGCGTGACGATATCGTCCGACAAGCGGCGCTGCTGTATATGCCCGAACCCCATGCCTCTCTCCACCCCTGCTCAACGTGCGCGCAGCCTACCGACCGCGCCTGCTTTGCGACAACAACTACTGCTTGCGCTACCAAAGTCGTAGCTCAGGAAATTGACAGCATCCGTGTAGGGCTTTTACCCTGAGCCGTCGAATTTGTAAATTGGTAATACCAATTTACCCGACACACAAGTTGAGCACGCCACGACGACGCCACAAGCACCCACCTGAGCGGACTCAATACCCAGGCACACCCAACAATAATCAGGGAGCCAACCCACGATGCAAACCTGGCAGCAGCTATATACCCCTCTGGGCAGCCTTGGGCTGTCCGCCCTGGCGGCCGTTATTCCTATCGTTTTCTTCTTTCTTGCCCTGGCCGTGTTTCGCCTGAAAGGCCACGTCGCCGGCAGCATCACCTTGGCCCTGTCCATCGTGATCGCCATCGTCGCGTTCAAGATGCCAGCCGATATGGCCTTTGCCGCAGCAGGCTATGGCTTTATGTATGGCCTGTGGCCAATTGCCTGGATCATCGTCGCGGCGGTTTTCCTCTACAAACTGACGGTAAAAAGCGGCCAGTTTGAGATTATTCGCAGCTCGGTTTTATCGGTTACCGATGACCAACGCCTGCAAGTGCTGCTGATTGGTTTTGCCTTCGGTGCGTTCCTGGAAGGCGCCGCAGGTTTCGGTGCGCCCGTGGCGATTACCGCCGCGCTGTTGGTCGGCCTTGGCTTTAATCCGCTGTATGCCGCTGGCCTGTGCCTGATCGCCAACACGGCGCCGGTCGCGTTTGGTGCCTTGGGTATTCCGATCATTGTTGCCGGCCAAGTGACGGGCATCGACGCCTTTAAAATCGGCGCCATGGCCGGCCGCCAACTGCCGCTGCTGTCGGTGATCGTGCCGTTCTGGCTGGTGGCGATGATGGATGGCTGGCGTGGCATCAAGGAAACCTGGCCCGCCGCGCTGGTGGCAGGTTTGTCCTTTGCCATTACCCAGTACTTCACCTCCAACTTTATTGGTCCGGAACTGCCGGACATCACCTCGGCGCTGGTCAGCCTGGTGTGTCTCACTCTGTTCCTCAAAGTCTGGCAGCCACGTCGCAGCGCCAATGCGCAGATTGCCGGTGCCAGCGGTGGCTCGGCTGTGGCCAGCGCGGGCGGCTTCGGTCAGCCGCGCACCACCCTCGCTTCGCCTTACAGCCTGGGCGAGATTTTCAAAGCCTGGTCGCCGTTCCTGATTCTCACCGTACTGGTGACCATCTGGACACTAAAACCCTTTAAGGCAATGTTCGCTGCCGGCGGCGCGATGTACAGCACGGTGTTTAACTTTGCCATTCCGCACCTTGATCAATTAGTGATCAAAACTGCGCCCATCGTTACCGCGCCAACCGCCATCCCGGCGATCTTCAAGCTTGACCCGATCTCGGCCACCGGTACGGCGATTTTCTTTGCTGCGCTGATCTCCATGCTGATCCTCAAGATCAACCTTAAAACTGGTCTGACCACTTTTAAAGAGACGTTGTATGAGCTGCGCTGGCCGATCCTGTCCATCGGCATGGTGCTGGCCTTCGCCTTTGTCACCAACTACTCCGGCATGTCCTCGACCATGGCCTTGGTGTTGGCTGGCACTGGCGCGGCGTTCCCGTTCTTCTCGCCATTTCTGGGTTGGCTGGGTGTGTTCCTCACCGGTTCGGATACCTCCTCGAACGCGCTGTTCAGCTCACTGCAGGCCACCACCGCGCACCAGATCGGGGTTAACGACACCCTGTTGGTGGCGGCCAATACCAGCGGTGGTGTGACCGGCAAGATGATCTCGCCGCAATCGATTGCCGTGGCCTGCGCCGCGACCGGCTTGGTCGGCAAAGAGTCGGACCTGTTCCGCTTCACCCTCAAGCACAGCCTGATCTTCGCCGCCTTTGTCGGCCTGATCACCCTGGCGCAAGCCTATTGGCTCACCGGCATGCTCGTGCACTAAGCAGCCTTGGCCCCGGTGCTGCCGGGGCTGAACTAGACAGGCGAGGCCATGGCCTCGCGTTTCTATTTAAACGGTTCAATTCAAAGGTGCCTCATGATCATCTCTGCCTCCACCGACTACCGCGCCGCCGCCCAACGCAAGCTGCCGCCGTTCCTGTTTCACTACATCGACGGCGGCGCCTACGCCGAGTACACCCTGCGCCGTAATGTCGACGACCTGGCCAGCATAGCCCTGCGCCAGCGCGTACTGCGCAATATGTCTGAGCTAAGCCTGGAAACCCGCCTGTTCAATGAAACCCTGGCCATGCCCATCGCCTTGGCACCGGTTGGTTTGACCGGCATGTACGCCCGCCGCGGCGAGGTGCAGGCGGCCAAGGCCGCGGCGGGCAAAGGCATTCCCTTTACCCTGTCGACCGTTTCGGTCTGCCCGATTGAAGAAGTGGCGCCGGCCATCGACCGGCCCATGTGGTTCCAGCTCTATGTGCTGAAGGACCGCGGCTTTATGAAAAACGCCCTGGAGCGGGCCAAGGCCGCCGGCGTCACCACCCTGGTATTTACCGTCGACATGCCAGTGCCCGGCGCCCGTTACCGCGACGCGCACTCGGGTATGAGCGGTGCCAACGCCGCCATGCGCCGCATGCTGCAAGCCATGACCCACCCCAGCTGGGCGCTGGATGTTGGCCTGCTTGGCCGCCCGCACGACTTGGGCAACATCTCCGCGTACCGGGGTAACCCCACCGGGCTTGCCGACTATATTGGCTGGCTGGGCGCTAACTTCGACCCGTCGATTTCCTGGAAAGATTTAGAGTGGATTCGCGACTACTGGCAGGGTCCGATGGTGATCAAGGGCATTCTTGATCCGGAAGATGCCAAGGACGCGGTGAAGTTTGGTGCCGACGGCATCGTCGTCTCCAACCATGGTGGCCGTCAGTTGGACGGCGTGCTCTCCAGCGCCCGTGCCCTGCCGGCGATTGCCGACGCGGTAAAAGGCGACTTGGCGATTCTGGCCGACTCCGGCATTCGCAACGGCCTGGACGTGGTGCGCATGCTTGCCCTTGGCGCCGACACCGTGATGCTCGGCCGCGCCTTTGTGTACGCGCTGGCCGCCGCCGGAGGCGCGGGGGTGAGCAACTTGCTGGACCTGTTTGAAAAAGAAATGCGCGTGGCCATGGTGTTAACTGGGGCGAAAACCATTGCCGAGATCAGCACCGACTCATTGGTGCGCGAAATCGGTAAAGCGCAGGTTGAGCAGTACCAGCAGTAACGCCGAAATAGCCTGATGAGGCCGCTTGGGCGGCCCGAAAAAACAGCTCCAGGAGTGACCATGAGCCTGCCCGCCGCCTTTCTCGCCGCCGTCGAACAGCTAATTCCAAAGCAACGACGTTTCGACGACCCGCTGTCGACCCTGGCCTTCGGCACCGACGCCAGTTTCTACCGCCTGATTCCGAAATTGGTGGTGCGGGTGGAAAGCGAAGCCGAGGTGGTGCAGTTGCTCAAATTGGCCCACGCCGAACAGGTGCCGGTGACCTTTCGTGCGGCCGGCACCAGCTTGTCTGGCCAAGCCATTAGCGATTCGGTGCTGATCGTATTGGGCGATAACTGGAATGGCCGTGAGATCCGCGCCAATGGCGGGCAAATTCGTCTGCAACCGGGGGTAATTGGTGCTCAAGCCAATGCTTGGCTAGCGCCCTTTGGCCGCAAGATTGGTCCTGATCCGGCATCGATCAATGCCTGCAAAATCGGCGGCATCGTCGCCAACAACGCCAGCGGTATGTGCTGCGGCACGGCGCAAAACACCTATCACACCCTGGCTGGCATGCGCCTGGTATTGGCCGATGGCACGGCCCTAGATAGCGAAGACCCGCACAGTGTTGCCGCCTTCCAAGCCAGCCACGGCCAGTTGCTTGAGAAGTTGGCCGAGCTAGGCCGCAGCACCCGCGCCAATAGCGAATTGGCGGCCAAGATTCGGCATAAATACCGTCTGAAAAACACCACCGGTTTGTCCCTCAATGCGCTGGTGGATTACGACCAGCCGCTGGATATCCTCACCCACTTGTTGGTGGGCTCGGAGGGCACGCTCGGTTTTATCAGTGCGGTCACGTACGACACTGTGGTCGACCACCCGCACAAAGCCTCGGCACTGATTGTGTTCAGCGATGTAGCGAGCTGCTGCAACGCCGTTACCGTGCTGAAAAGCCAACCGGTATCTGCCGTCGAACTGCTCGACCGCCGTAGCCTGCGCTCGGTGGAAAACAAAGCCGGCATGCCGGCCTTCGTGCGTCAACTTTCGGATGATGCCTGTGCATTGCTGATCGAATCCCGCGCGGCCAGCGACAGCTTGCTGCACGAGCAACTGGGTTTGATCATGACCGCGCTGGCCGGTTTCCCGGTGGAAAAACAGGTCGACTTCAGTACCGACCCCAAGGTGTACAACCAACTGTGGGCAATCCGTAAAGACACCTTTCCCGCCGTCGGCGCGGTGCGTCAGACCGGTACCACGGTGATCATCGAAGACGTGACCTTTCCGGTGGAGCACCTGGCTATTGGCGTTAACCGCCTGATCGCCCTGTTCGACAAGCACCGCTACGACGAGGCGATCCTGTTCGGCCATGCCCTGGAAGGCAATCTGCACTTTGTCTTTACCCAGGCCTTTGACACGCCCGAGCAGGTCGCCCGCTATTCGGCGTTTATGGACGACGTGGCGCAATTAGTCGCCGTGGAATTTGGCGGTTCGCTTAAAGCCGAGCACGGCACCGGGCGCAATATGGCGCCCTTCGTGGAGCTGGAGTGGGGCAGCGACGCCTATCAACTGATGTGGCAACTGAAACGCCTGCTCGACCCGCGCGGCATCCTTAACCCCGATGTGGTGCTGAGCGAAGACCCACAGGTACACCTGAAAAATCTTAAACCGCTGCCAGCAGCGGACGAGATTGTGGATAAGTGCATTGAGTGCGGTTTTTGTGAGCCGGTATGCCCGTCCAAGGGGCTGACCCTGAGCCCACGGCAGCGCATCGTGATCTGGCGCGATATTCAGGCCAAGCAGCGCGCCGGCATCGACACCACTGAACTCGAGCGCGACTACCAGTACCAGGGCGTCGATACCTGCGCGGCCACCGGTTTGTGTGCGCAGCGTTGCCCGGTGGGCATCAACACCGGCGAACTGGTGAAAAAACTGCGCGCCCGGAATGCCGATCAAGGCAAAGCGGCTGGCTGGCTGGCGCGTAATTTTCATACGGCGCTACAAGGTGCGCGCTTTACGCTGCATGTCGCCAACGGCGCGCGGATGATGCTCGGGGCGCCGCGTTTGGCGAAGATTTCTGCGGCACTCAGCAAGGCCTCACAACAGCGCGCACCGCAGTGGAACGCCGCCATGCCGCAGCCGGAAAGCGCCATCCGCTTGCAGCCACCGGCGGACGATCAACGCCCGCGCGTGGTCTACCTGGCCGCCTGCGTATCACGCGTGATGGGCCCCGCTGCTGGCGACCGCGAGCAGCAGTCGCTCCTGGGTAAAACCAAAGGCTTGCTGGAAAAAGCCGGTTACCAAGTGGTGTTCCCCGACAACCTCGACAACCTCTGCTGCGGCCAACCATTTGCCTCCAAAGGCTATAACGAGCAAGCCGAAGCCAAGCGCCAGGAACTGATCGGCGCCCTGCTGCACGCCAGCCGTGGCGGCATCGACCCAATCTACTGCGACACCAGCCCGTGCACCCTGCGTCTGGTGCAAGACCTCGGCGAACCACGCCTGGACCTGTATGACCCGGTACGGTTTATTCGCACCCACCTGGTCGACAAGCTCGACTTCACCGCTCAGGAAGCGCCCATCGCCGTGCACGTTACCTGCAGCACCCAACACCTGGGCGAAAGCCAGGCACTCATCGACCTGGCGCGTCTGTGCAGCAAAGAAGTGGTGATTCCGGAAGGGATTCATTGCTGTGGGTTTGCCGGCGATAAAGGCTTTACCACGCCAGAACTCAACGCCCATTCCCTGCGCAGCCTGAAAGACGCCGTGCAATATTGCGACGAAGGCATCTCCACCAGCCGCACCTGCGAGATTGGCCTGAGCCAACATGGCGGCATTGATTACCACGGCTTGGTTTATCTGGTGGATCGGGTTACGCAGCCACGGCAAGCGGTCTCCGCCACCTAGGGGCCCCGCGCAGCAGACGGTTTGCGCGTTTACCCCTGGTGCGCACAGCACACCCTACGCAAGCCAGCGCTCCACCGCGCGGGAGCGGCGTTACTGTTGTGGGGTTTGCTGCGCACGCCGTGCATGCGCAAAACAGTTGCTGGGGAAAAAACACTGAACCGCTGCGCTTTCGGGTCAGTCCTTTGTATACGCCCGCTTATTCAGGCGGGTTTGTATATCTCGCCCCTCACGGTTCCGCGAGCCCCATCCCGGGGATCTGGACGAGAACCGCAGCCATGCGAAGGAGATTCACCATGAAGCGCACCAACCTGCTCTACCCAGCGGCAATGTTGTCCGTAGCTCTGATGGCATCACCTGTGTTCGCCGCCGATTTGTGCGACGCCAATCTGCAAAAAATCAAAGACACCCTGACCACCGATGCAGCAACGCTCCCCGAGTCGACCAAGACCGAAGTGGAAAAGCTGCAGACCACCGCCGAACAGGCGAAGGCTGCCGGTGACGAGAAAAAATGCGTTGAGACTTCCGCTCAGGCGGTACAACGCCTTGAGTCGCCAAGCACTGAAGGTAGCGGTAAAGGTAGCGGCAGCTAACGGCTGTTCTGCCAAGACAGAAAGCCGGCATCACGCCGGCTTTTTCTTGCCTGCTGCTAACGGCTGAGTGCCCATCAATGGCGGTCGATGACCACCACATCCGTCAGCAACTTCATCGCCAATTGCCGCAGCTGCTGCAGGTCGATGGGTTTGGCCAGACAGGCCTGGGCACCTCGGCGCACGGCGTCGGCAAACACCTCGTCATCCGCTGCCGCGCTTACAACCAGCACCGGCACTTCGCTCAAGTGCGGGGTACGCCGCAGCATGTCGAGAATATGCAGGCCGTCGCCATCGGGCAGATCGAGATCGAGTAACACCAGGTCCGGAACAAAGCTCTCCAGCAGCGCATACGCCCGCTGAATCGATGCCGCGCCGCGTACATCGGCCAGCTCACGCAATCCCTCTTGCAACACTCGCATGCACGCCGGGTGATCTTCCACACAAAGCACCGACGCCAATTCCCTTGCTGGCTCAGCGTCGGCGACAGGGGCCTCACTGGCATCAGGCGCTGCGGCGCTCGGCAGGTCAATCCAGAAGCGACTGCCGATACCAGGTGTACTCAAGAAGCCCAGTTCGCCATCCATCAACTCCGCCAACTCACGACTCAACACCAGGCCGATACCAGCACCGGGGATGGTCGAGTTTTCCCAACCTAGACGCTGAAATGGCTGAAACAGCCGCGTCTGTTGTTCTGCGGTAAGGCCTGGGCCGGTGTCTTGCACCCATAAGCGAATACCGCTTGAGCGCACTTCGTAACCCAAGCTGACCATGCCCTGTGGCGTGTTGTACTTGATCGCATTGGAGAGCAAATTCAGCAGCACCTGCCGGACCCGTCGCACGTCTGCCCAGACAAACATGCCCGGCTGTTCGGACGCCATCACCTGCAATTGCTGACCACGCTGCAACGCTTCTGGCAGCACCAGCTCGGCACAGCTTCGCAGCAGATCGGCCACATCCACCGAGGAAAATTGCAATTGCTGGCGGCGGCTTTCGATACTGGAGAGGTCGAGGATGTCTTCCACCAACGCGGTCAAATGGCGGCTGGCGTTGACAATCTCGCGGGCGTAATCGGCTTGCTGTTCACCGCCGGGTTGTTCCTGCGCATCCAGCTCAATCAACTGGGCAAAGCCATAAATCGCGTTTAACGGCGTGCGCAATTCATGGCTCATGCTCGACAGAAAACGGCTCTTGGCCTGACTGGCTTCCTGCGCTTCCAGGCTGGCGCGACGCAGATCTTCCTGCACCTGCTTAAGGCCGGAGATGTCCACGTGGGTACCGGCCACCCGCAACGCGCGGCCTTTGCTATCGCGCTCGAGCACCTTGCCGCGGCTCAGCAGCCAGACGTAATGGCCATCGGCATCGGCAAAGCGGTACTGGGCTTCAAAGGTGTCTTCAGTGCTGTCGGCAAAACCAAAGCGCAACTGGCGCAAACGATCAACGTCGTCCGGGTGCACACGCTGATTGAACTCAGCAAAGGTCAGGCACTGAATATTCAGGCCATAGCGCTTAACCCCACGACCGCGCACGGTAATGGTCATGCTGCGCGCCTCGACTTCCCAAAGGCTCTCGGTAGTACTTTCCAGCACCAGCTCCAATTGGCTTTGCGCCTTATGGCGTTCGTCTTCGCTGGCCTGCAACTGCTGCCCGGTTTGCTGCGCAGCCTCGGCCATATAGGCCAACTCGTCGATCTCGATTTCGCCCGACTTCGGTTCAAAATTACCCTTGCCCAGCTCGCCCATCATGGCGACCACATCGGCCATCGGCTTAGCCAACTTGGCCGTTAGCAAGCGCGAACGCCGCCACATCCAGGCAAAGAACAACAGGTAGAAAAACACCAGACCGGCAATCAGCAGATAGCCGATCTGCTGATAACGCGCCGCCAGGTTATTGGTGGCCTGAAAGATATTGGCCTCATCCACCACCACCAGCAAACGCCAGCCGGTTTGCGGAATCTCACTCCACGCCACCAGCTGTTTACGCCCCCCCAGCAACACCTCTTTTACCTCGCTGCGGCTGGCGGTCATGGCCTGTAACAGCGGCTGCAAATCGCGGCGGTCCTTGAGGTCGAAGTCATCGGGCTTCAACACCTCACGGCGCACGGCTTCGGCATAGCTGTAGTCGGTCAACTCATTGAGGCCGAAATCCTGCTCACCGGCGGCGGGCAAAGCGATCACTTTTTGATCCCGGCTGACCAACACCGCATAGCCATGCCAAGGCACCTGCAGGTTATTAATCTCGCTGACCATCTGCCCCACGGTGATATCCAGTCCCACCACACCTTCGAGGAAATCATTACGGTACACCGGCGCAATCGCCGACATCATCCAGCCCTGGCCGGCGGGGTCCAGATAAACGTCTGTCCACACCACCTTGCGCGCGGGGTTGTGCTTGGCGTCGGCCAGGTAATAAAAGTTGTAGTCGGGGATCACCATGTCGTGGGCATAGCGATCGGGGGTCATAAAAAATGGATAGATGCGGTTGTAGCTGTCCCAGCCATTGAAATACAGCGCCGACACCAGCGGGTTAGCATCGCGGATCCAGCGCATCAGCGGATCGACGCGGGACAGGCGCAGGGCTTTGTCGTGATCCTGTTTCTCCACCGGCGTAGCGTTGGAATAAAACGACGCCGCGCGGCCATCATCACGGTGGGTGTAATGCACGCCATCGGGCGTTACCGAATAGCGTGAATGCTCCAGAGCGTCGGGGTGATAGGTCATATCGCTCAGGGCGCGCGTAGTTGCCGCCTGATAAACCTTGGTCTGCGCCTCCAACCCCTCCAAGCGCCGGCCGATAATTTCGCCTTCACGCTGCACCGTGCCGGTCAGATCCTGAGCGGCACGCTGCTGCAAATAATCCAACTGGGTATCGCGGATGGCCGTATTGGTCAGCAAATACACAGCAATCAGCACCGACTCCACCAGCACCAGGGGAATCAAAGCACTTTGCAAAAATGCGCGCCAAATCCATTGGCGCAAGGGGTAACGCGGTGTACGCGGCATAGGGCAGGTCTCAAGAATATCTGCACGTTACTACAGAACGCTTTTGAGCCTAATCATATAGCCTGTTAACGAGCATGACGTATGGCAACGCGGTCGACGGATCGGAACCTTTGCCGTACACTTCCGGTCCCAACCGTGTACCACGGTAGGTTTTGGGGCCGATTAGGATTCGACGCCGGTTACAAAACTTGAGGGGCATGCCGAGTTGGTAACAGAACTCGTAAATCCACTGTTGCAAAACTCTATAATTGCCAATGATGACAATTACGGTGCCCAACTAGCTGCGTAAGCAGCCTAGTCGCACTTCTGGTAGCTTCGGCTCCAGCAATCATGAGGGGATGTCTGTAAACCCAAAATGATTGTCATATAGAACAGAATCGCCGCGTAGTACGTTGTGGACGAAGTGGCTAAAACTTACACAACTCGCCCAAAGCACCCTGCCCGTCGGGCGGCTGAGGGTTAACTCAATAGACACGGCTAAGCATGTAGAACCGACAGCAGCGGACTGGCGGACGGGGGTTCAAATCCCCCCGGCTCCACCAAACAAGCCCCTGATTTTCCTAGTGAAATTCAGGGGTTTTTTATTGGGTGTCGAAAAATAGTCGATACTTAATGAAAAGGACTCAAGGAAGGGCGAGCGATGACGGAATTCATAGCAAAGATCACGCAGAACAAGCTAATCGCTTGGCCTATCGCCGTGGTTTTAGCGCTAGGCGCATTTGCCGGTGCGATGAACGAGATTATTAGCTTTATCAACCAAGAATTTTGGCGGTCTGAAAACTGGCTTCTCAAGAGCTACAGCGCGCTAACCGACTGGCTCACAGTGGCAGTGCCCATCCCGCTATGGGTTCTTGTACCGACAGCGGTGTTAGCTATGGCTTGGATGGTGTTCTTACGCAAAGAAATATCAGAAGCGAGAAGCCAATCAGAGCAACTGAAAGGAGAAATAGAGAGCTTAAGAAACCCCGAAGAACCGTCGCCTGATAGCACACAAGAAAGAGTCCTTTTTTGGGCAGTGCTGTTGTATGACATGAAAACATCAGGAGAGGGAGCGCCACCCTCTCAGATTTCAGAGAAGGCGGATATCGAGCTAACCATCGTAGAGGCTGCGCTGGACGAGCTGAAAAACCAAGGACTAGTGCAACGGAAAAAATACAGAGAGGAGCCTGTCACGCTGACCCAAAAAGGACGAAAGTTCATCAGCCAGGGAGAGCCACTGCGTAGGTATTCATCATTCCGTATTCGGGTATCACAACATATCTAGACCTCTTGAAAAGTTAAACAGACTGGTGGGCCGAAACGGATAGCGTCTGTAAGGTGATCCGGAGCTAGATGCGCATAACGCATACCGTTGAGCGTGATATTCAGGCTGCTGCAATTGTCATTTTGAAGCTGCGTGACGGGTGCAAATGGCTAGACGCAGTTGCGGATGCCTCCTTACACCTAAAGATCAGCGAAAGCACTGTAAACCGTGCGTGTGACGAATACCGCGATGCGCTTGAGTTGCTGCCAGATGCCACGCTGAAGCAGACCACAGATATCCCCGATATCTCGACTAACTCACCATAACCTCATTTATGGTGAGTTAGTGCCTATGAACGCCCTACATAAGCTGCGCCCCACATCCACACGGAGGCGCTCAGATGCACCCACATCACCCCACAATCGACCAAGCCCTAATCCCACAAACCGAGGTCTGCAAAGTCATTGGTCAGACCCGCTCGGGCCTGGATAAGCTGCGCAAGAAAGACCCGACCTTTCCGAAGCCCATCAAATTCAGCGATAGCCGCCAAGCTACGGCCTACTACGTGATCGCTGAGCTGAACACCTGGCTCGCCACCAAAATCAAGGAGCGGGACGCGGAGTAGTCTGCGTCCACGATCAGGCTAGAGCTCACCAAGTGGCCTATCTCCTAGAGATTCTCGTGAAACGAGGCGACGAAGTTTCTATTGAAAATGGTCTCCTCATCATTCGCCCAGACAGCGGAATACCTATTGACGATAAGGACTCTCTTCGCCCCCTCAATATCTCTGCTGCAGAAATCCGCAAGCTGTTTGAGCCGGACAACGTACGGACAATCCCCGGACAAACAACGGACAACTTCCGGACAAGAATGCCGGACAAGAATCTGGCTCGAGGCCAGAGAGAACGCGGAACACAGTCGAATTCGGCTACGGGTGCGGAAAAGCGCGGTAAAGCGGTAACGAGTAGGTGCGGGTACACGGTAGACCGAACATACACACCCTCGCCCAAAAGGCCTGAAGACCAAACGACTGAAGAGTGGCTGGCGGCACGTTTCCCTCCCGAAGATGACGCGGCGACAAACTCCATTCGGTAGATACCAACGGAACAATTTAGTAGCGCACGCCTAACCGCTAGACAGATAGGAACAACACATACGCGGTGGAACGAGGCCAATGCCCACTGGGCATAGTTCACTACGTGCTCCTCATCAAAGCTGGCGTGGAAGGATGAGGAGATGAAACCCGGCCTGTGTCGCACCCACCGTTCAACCTCGCCTGCGATGGCCTCAATCAGTGCAAGCTGCTTGTCGGCGGGCACGTCAAAGCGCACTACCTGGGTGAAGGTGTCATCTTCAGCAATCTTCGCCATGGTTTGTCCTCGAAGTCGACTTGTCCTGCTGTTGAACAGAAGACAGGCGCGAAGCGCGGAAGGTTTATCTTTTGTCCGGCTGCTGCATTAATCCCCTTCCAGATTCGCCTTCAAAAACTCGATAAATCGCTGTGTCTTGGCCGGCAATAATCGCGTTTCGGTCAATGCGTAAACCGGCACCGGCGAGGCCTGCCATTGGGGCAGTATTTTGCGCAGCTCGCCATTGGCGATGGCCTGCGCGGCTAGGCCGTCGGGCAGCAAAGCGATGCCCATATCCAGGGTGGCCATGCGACGGATCATGCCCATGCTGTTGAATTCAAACCGCCCGCCTACCTCGAGTTCCTCACGGCCTTGTGCGCCGGATAGCGACCAGCGATTGCCTTGCGCGCCTCGCATACGCAGGCATTCATGCTGGGTCAGGTCGGAGGGCGTTTGCGGTTCGCCGTTCATTTCCAAATAGCGCGGCGAGGCGAACAGATAGCGGCGCAGGCTGGCCAGCTTGCGCGCGATCAGATTGGAGGTGGCTGGCTCGCCCATGCGAATCACTACATCGACAGGCTCGCTGATCAAGTCGACCTGGCGGGGCGTCAAATCGAAGTCAAAGGTGATGCCGGGGTACATCTGGGCGAACTCGGCTATCAGCGGCGCCAGGTAGATATTGGCGAAATCTACCGGTATCGAGGCCCGTAGCAAGCCGCTGGGCCGGGCGAGCATTTCGCCCAGTTGTTCGTGGGCCAGCCGCGCCTCATCGACGATGCGTTTGCAGCGATCAAAGTACAGCTGCCCCGCCTCGGTCAGCTCGATTTTTCGGGTGGTGCGGTTGAGCAGGCGCAGCCCGATCTGTTTTTCCAGCCCGCTGATGCGCCGCGACAGAGTGGAATTGGGCATGCCCAGTGCTTCTGCTGCTTTGCGGAAGCTGCGCAGCTTTACCACCTCGACGAATAGCGCCATGTCGTTCAGATACTCCACGCCTATTGCTCCATCAGTGGATCAGTCATTTCAATTTCGACGGATTTATCCCGCCGCTGGATTGGTCGACTATAGCGCCATCACTCACGAGGAGCACCCACATGACTTCGCTTTTCTCCACCGTCCAGATCGGCCGCTACACCCTCGCCAACCGCATGGTGATGGCGCCCATGACCCGCTCCCGCGCCGACGATGCCGGCGTGCCCAGCGACCTGGTAGCGACCTATTACGCACAACGTTCCAGCGCCGGCCTGATCATTACCGAAGGCGTGTTTCCCAGCGCGTTGGGCAAGGGTTATGTACGCACCCCAGGCATTGAAACCGATGAACAGATCGCGGCCTGGAAGCAGGTCACCGAGGCCGTGCACGCCAAGGGCGGGCGAATCTTTATGCAACTGATGCATTGCGGCCGGGTTTCGCACCCGTCGCTGCTGCCTGAAGGTGCACAGCCGCAAGCGCCGTCGGCGATCAAAGCTGCCGGGCAAACCTGGACCGCTACCGGCCTGCATGACTTTGTCACCCCGCACGCCATGAGCGTGGCCGAGATCGCAGCGGTGATCGAGGACTACCGCGGTGCAGCACGACGCGCCATTGAGGCGGGTTTTGACGGCGTGGAGTTGCACACCGCGTCGGGTTATCTGCCCGAGCAGTTCCTTTCCACCGGCAGTAACCAGCGTGACGACCAGTACGGCGGCTCGGTAGAAAACCGCGCGCGCTTCGTGCTCGACGTGTTGGCGGCCATGGTGCAGGAAGTCGGCGGCGACCGCGTGGGCATCAAGATCTCGCCGGAGATGAATTTCAACGACATCAGCGATGCCAACCCGCAGGAGACCTACACCTACCTGGTCGGACAATTGTCGGGCCTGAACCTGGCCTATCTGCATGTAGCGCTGTTTGGTGCCAAGGTGGATTACCACGCTGTGCTGCGCCCGTTGTTCAACGGTGCCTATCTGGTGGGCGGCGGCTTGAACAAGGAGGCCGCCCAGGCCTTGCTCTCTGAGGGCCGTGCCGATGCCGCCGTATTTGGCAGCACCTTCCTGGCCAACCCGGACCTGCCGGAGCGCTTCAAACTCGACGCCGGCCTCAACACGCCGAACAAGGACACTTTCTACTCGCCGGGCGCCGAGGGGTACATCGACTACCCCACCGTGCAAGGCGCCTGAGGCCATCGCCATGACAGCCATCGCACGTTTGCAACGGATGAACCACGGCAGCCAGTTCAGGGCCTTCAACCTGCGGGGCGATCCGCACGCCAGCCCTATCGATCCGTTCCTGGGCATCGATCACGCGTGGATCAGCGGGCCCACATTTCCCCCACATCCGCACGCCGGCTTTGCGGCAGTCTCCTACCTGTTTCTCGATTCGGAAACCGGTATCGACAACCGCGATGCCTTGGGCAACCGCAACCTGATTCAGCCTGGCGGTATGCACTGGACGGTGGCGGGCAGCGGTGTGGTGCATGAAGAGGTGCCCGCTGAACCGGGCAAGACCGTGCACATGCTACAGATCTTTATCAACTTGCCGGTGGCGCGGCAGGCCGATGCGCCCTTTGCGCTGAGCCTGGAAACGCAGGACGTGCCGGTGGTTCAGGTGGAGGGGGCAACGGTGCGGGTGCCGCTGGGCAGCTTTGCCGGGGTGCGCTCTGCGCTGTCGCCGCCTACCGAAGTGAGCATGCTGGACATCTCGCTTCAGGCTGGAGCCGAACTGACAGTGCCCGTGGCGCACGGCCATGTGGCCTTTGTCATGCCGATTGATGGCGACGTGGCGATTGATGGCCAAGACTTCAATCTTGCAGGGCAAACACTGCCGGTGAATCTGCCGCAGGGCGAGGACCGTGTTATCACCCTGCACTCGCCTCGTGGCAACGCCAATGTGGTGGTGTTTTCCGGCCGGCCTCTGAACCAACCGGTGTTTTGGCAAGGGCCGCTGGCCCTGGCCTCTTCCCAGGCGTTGGCGAGCGCCATTGCCGCCTACCAGCGCGGCGAATTTGGCACCCTCGACGCCAATTGAGCAAAACCCGTTGTCCAGACTCCGGGGCGCCAACGCCCCGGCTATCACGCTAGGAGAACCATCATGCCGTATGAAAAATTCAGTGCTGACAATGCCGCCCTGCTGTTGATCGACCACCAGGTGGGCACCATGGGCTGGGTTACATCCATCCCCTACGAGGAGCTCAAGCGCAACGCGCTGATGCTGGCTCAAACTGCAGCCATTCTGAAGATCCCCACCGTGCTGACCGCCAGCATGGAAGAACACGCCCAGGGCCCGCTGCTGAGCGAGCTGAAAGACATTCTGCCGACCGAGTACGAAGGTCGCATCAAACGCCTGGGCATTGTGAATGCCATGGAAGACGAGCATTTCGCTGCAGCGGTAAAGGCCACCGGCCGCAAGAAAATCATCATTGCCGGCGTGACCAACGACGTGTGCACCGTGTACCCGGCGCTCACCCTGGTGCGTGAGGGGTATGAGGTTCAGGTGGTTGCCGATGCTGGGGGTTCACCTACTGACCGGGCCGATGACATTGCCCTGCGGCGAATGGAAAAAGGTGGCGTCACCCTCACCAGCACCAACCAGGTGATCGCCGAACTGGCCGGCAGCTGGGCGAGCCCGGAAGGCGGCCAACTGGTGCAACTGATCGTGGGCGCCATTGGCGGCTAAGCAGGTTCTGGCGCTGGCCAATCCGCGGATTGTGCTGGCGCTAGTCTTGAATCCTTTACTACGAAGTTCGGTTACTCGAGGTAGGTATGATCGGCGAAGCAGGTCTGATCGGTTTCGACCTGAATCTGATGGTGGTGTTTCTCACCGTGTACCAGCAGCGCAGTGTGTCCAGAGCAGCCGCCTGCCTGAACGTGGGGCAGCCTGCGGTGAGCGGGTCACTGGCGCGGTTGCGCAGCAGGTTCGATGACCCGCTGTTTATCCGCCATGGCAGAGGTATCGCGCCTAGCGCGAAAGCTGAACAGATAGCGGATCGACTCGCGCCCCTGCTACAGGACATCGAGGAGCTACTTTCCAGCAACATGGCACGTGTTCCACTGAGGTAATCGTGGTGCGCTCAGTACCGGATTACCCTTTCCAGCAATCACCCAATCCTGCTACCGATAGCGAAGGGTAACTCATGGGATCTGCATTGTGGCCAATCTGATTGCCCGCCTGAAGCACTGGGCCAAGCGTCTCAAGACCAGCCTTGTGCTGCTCTGGCTTTGCTGTCGCGACCCGGCCATGCCGTGGCTACCGAAAGTAATTGCCCTGGCGACCCTGGCTTACGCGGCAAGCCCGATCGACCTTATCCCCGACTTTATCCCGATAGTGGGCTTTTTGGACGATGTGCTGCTGTTGCCCCTGGGCATTGCCTTGGCGATTCGCCTTACGCCTCCTGCCTTGTTGGCGCAGTGGCGACCACAGGCCGAAACGATGGCGGGCAAACGCTTGCCGCTCAAAGGTGGCTGGTTGATGGCAGTGGCGGTGGTAACAAGTTGGCTGGCGCTGTGCTGGCTGCTCTGGGCGGCAGGCTCGCAGCACTTTTCGGGGTAATAAAGACGCCGCGAAGTGGCTGCCAACTGTGCATCTAACCCAGCAAATGCCTGACTTTCTCTGCCATCTCTCTCATCACATCGCCAGGCTTGATAACCAACACATCGCACTCCAGCACATCCAGAATCTTTTCCGCGGTATTGCCCAGTAACGAAGCAGAAAGACCGGTACGCCCGACACTGCCAATCACGGTCAGACCCACTTTCAGTTTATTGGCCACGTACGGAATGATCGCTTCGGCAGGCCCTTGCATAAGGTGAATGCGGTCGTCATCCAGCAGAAACTCTTCCTGTATCTCGGCCAAGCGGTCTCTGTAGCGTTGCTGAATGGTTTCTTTAAGCTGGAAGACCGGATCGGCCGAGGAAAGCATGGGTGATGGGTGGGCGCACACCACGTGCAAGTTGCACAGGGCCAGCGCGGCAATATCCTGGCTGGCGCTAATGATTCCGGTGTTCAGCGCGCGGTGCTCGCCATCGCTGTTGCCGACATCCACCGCCGCCAACACCGCGCCGCCCTGCCACGGTTTGTCGGTTTTGATCATCAGCACAGGAACCGGGCAGCTTCGCAGCAGTTGCCAGTCGTCCGGGGTGATAAGGGCCCGGCGCAGGACGCTTTCAGGCACATGCTGTTTGATGACGATTTGACAGTTGCGGGCCTGCTGAACAGCGATAACGTCTTTGTGTGGTTTACCCAGCGACATCTGTTGCGAGCTGACGATATAGCCCTCGGTAAACAGCTCATCACGGCAGCGCTTGAGATAGTCACCGGCCTCTTTCTTGTCCGAGCAAATCAGCAGGTGCAGGTGCGATTGGGTGATATCGGCGATCAGCTTGGCATGTTGTATGGCCAGGCTCTGCGGCAACCGTGCATCCAGCACCACTAAAATGTCGTTGATCTCGTTCATTGTTTAACTCCAAGGCCATGTCCATTTCAGCGGGACTATTCAGTGTTGTTGCAACAGCCTGACGGCTCGATAAAAGCTCAGGGGTGTAAGCGGCTTGCCGTCTTTCTGCACAATGCCGGCGCGCTCGTAGTCGATGTTTTCGATAAAGCGGTTGAGTGCCGACAAGGCCTTGGCGGACTTGCCCGGCTCGGCGGCATAGCGGGACCCAAGCACGGCGATTAGCTCGGCTTCGTTCCGCGCGCCAAGGGAGGACGGCCCTGGCGGGCCATACTCGAACACGCCGAAATACGCCTTGGCCAGGTACTGAAAATTCATGTACTCCAGCAAGGTATTGCTATCGGCCAGGGTGGCCGTCACATCGGCATCCACGCGCGCGATGACCAACGCCGATAGTTTTTTCGGCATGGTCCAGGGCATCTCCTGGCCTGCGCGAAAAGAAGTGAGCAACAGCATCAGCTCATTTCTCAGCTCGGCGTAATGGCCGGCCACGACAGCTGTGCTGCCTGGCGGTGCAGTCAGTGCCTGAAGCCTGGCGTTAAGCTCGTCCGCCGAACCCAGTCCATCATTTACATAGACCAGCACATCGCTGGCGACCGCAAAATCCGGCAGCGCCGCGCGTGCTTGAGCAAGCGGCAAAGCGAGCAATCCGATCAACGCATACATCACTAATGTGCAGGTCCTGCGCATGGCTATCCCTTCTTGTTGTTTTGGAACCAACACCACTGCGATCGCACCCCGCTTACTCGCTACCAGGTGCCTGCTCCGGTGGGTTATCGAACGTGCAGGTGTCGGCCCCTTCTGCGCGTCGCGTGCGCTCGGCGGTGTAGTCACCGGCAATCTCGCTGGCAGGCTTGCCGGCCAGCTCCAGAGTGGTATCGGTGACCGCCATCAGCTGGTTGCGCATGCGTTCAAAGTCCACCGCCTGCTCACCAAACGACGGCGCCCAGAGTGACCACGGCCCGGAAATAATCGCGATGGTGGGGATCAGGTTGCCGTGGAAATAGGTGCCGATACCGCCGAAGGAACAGAAGGTCGGCGAGCGCGTGGGGTGCGGCGTGTCTTGGCCGCGCAGCACGGCAACTTTGTCCAGATGGTGGTTTTTGATGGCGTTGACGCTCGCGGTTGTGAGCGCATCGCTCGGGCCGGTGAACCAGGCCATCACCTCCCCCTTGCCGGTCAGCTGCAATTGGCGACCGGGGCCGTCCGTGCGCTCAACCGGCAGAATTTCGCGGGTGCCCAGGTGTTCGACGGCGAAGGCGAACACGGCCTCGCCTTTGTCGTAGTCGCGGTTCACTTCGTCGGCGTATTGGGCGGTACCTTCGCGCGACATATGCAAATGCGCTGAACCAAAGGCGAACTCCAGCGTGCGCGGGCGGCAGGCCAGCGGCAGGCGGGCGAAGTAGTCCGCCACCGCCATCAATCCGGCATTAGCGTTTTCCTGCACCCAGGTGTTGCCGTCGGTGTTGGCGATAAAAATGATCTTCTCTTTGCTCTGCCCCGGCAGCGTCGCAATCAGGTTGCGAGTGCGCGCTTTATCGCTGCTGGCATCGACACCGATGCTGGCCTTGCCGCCCTGCTCCGCCTGGGCTTTGAGCACCAGCGCCTCGTCTACCCCGACATAGGTGGCGGGTACAGTGAAGTGCGTGCCCTGGTGCGGGTCGAAATAGCCTGCCACTTGTGCGCGCGGCACATCGAACGCCACCACCACGCCTGCGGCGCCGGCAATACCGGCGTCAGTGAGAATCTTCGCCAGCTTGCCGTCGGTCCACATAAACGGACGTTTGTAGGCGCTGAACGACTCGCCCCAGAGGTCATCAGTGAAGTAACGCGATACCGCCATCAACCCGGCATAGGGCGGCCCGACTTCGGGCACATCGACAATCACGATCTTGCCCTTGGCGCTGGCCTTGTTGATGTCGCCGGGGTCTTTGAAATACACCAGCTCACCGCTCGCACGCTGGCCATCGGTAGGCAACGAATAGGGCACGGCGCCGGCCACCTTGATGTCCTCCGTGCTGCCATCCGGACGAACCAGCGCCAGGTGCCCTGCTTTTTCCAGGCTTCGACCAACGCCGTCATCGGCCAGCGGGGTGGGCTGCCAGCGTTGGATATCGATGAAGTCTTCCTGGGTGGTAAAGCCGGGCAGCTTGGCGAACTCGCTGGCGATCCAGGAAATATTGTTCTCGTGGGCCTCGCTGCCGGTGCTGCGCAAACCGAAGCCGGCAACGGTCTTGGTCAGCTCGCGCAGGTGCTCGGCGGAGCTGAACAGCGCCGGGTCGACCACCTGCGGGCAAGCGTCGTCAGCCAGAGCAAGCGCGTTACAGCCACTCAGGAGGGAAAAAAGAGCCGCGGTTTTCAGCAGGTAATGAGGGCGAACATTCATTGTTGTTTTCTCGTGCGACGAATGAGTTAGGCCAGCTTGACCTTGAGCATGGAAAGACCGGAGAGGAACGCGAACACCCCAGCAGCGACGAACAGCGACGAGTAGCTGACATGCAGCGCGCCGAGGGCAAATGCGCCGAGCAGGGGCACGACCATCTGCGGCAGGATGGCGGAGGCGCGGTAGATGCCCAGGTCTCTGGCGGCGTTATCGCGGCGCGAGAGCACGGCCGCGACCACGGCGTTTTCCACCGAGGAATACAGGCCCCAAGCGAAACCGCTGAGCACCACGAAGGTCAGGAACAAGGCAAAGCTGGGGGCAACGCCAATCAGCAGAAACACCAGGCCGGCAAAAAAAGAGGCGCCTGCCGAGTACTGTTTTTTGTGGCGCTTGGCGTGCTCGGCGAAGGTCACCCAGATACCGGCCAGCACCGTGGCGATGGCAAAGGTGAGCATGGTGATGGCGACATGCTGAGGAACCTGCTCGGCGGCCACGTCCAGGTTCTGCGCCAGAAAGT
>NZ_JBBNAH010000565.1:0-5858 GCF_037994325.1 Pseudomonas sp. | reverse complement strand
CTCTTGGGCCCCTTCAGACCGGGACCGAATTCGTAGACGTCCTTGTCGCTTTCAACATCGAAATGGCGTTCGAACCAGCGCTGCGGCTTGAAGGCTTTGTAGACCAACAAGTGCTCGCTGACGATGCGCTGCGCGGTCATGGCAAAGCCGTATTGGTAGCGCACGTCACCCAGAATAAAGGTGACTTCGAAGGCGCTCGGCTCGCCGGCCGAGGTGCTGTCTAGTTTGAAAGGTTGCAGTTGCTCGTAAGTTTGCCCGGGCTGTAAGGCTGCCGACTCCAGGACCACACCACGCATGTATTGCAGCGCTTTGATGAGGTTGGATTTACCGCCGGCGTTGGCACCGTACACCACGGCACTGCGCAGCAAACTAGGGGCCGCAGCAATACCGGTGGCCAACGTGTGGGTGTCTTGGAGAGTCTTATCCTTTGAGGCGACAAGACTAAGTACCTGCTCTTCGCGCAGGCTGCGGAAATTTGTGACTCTGAACTCGACGAGCATGCTATTCACCCGAAACACACAAAATAAAACCAAATTATGCGTATATCGAGCAAATTTTCAATTTATTTATAGCAACAACCACGAATAAGCCACGTACGAGCACTCTTACACCTACTCCTTTAACGCCTCATCCAACGGCACGCGGTAGCCCGTGGCGAGGCGATTGGTTTCATTGGCCATGCCGATGACGGCCTGCAATTCACCAAACATCTCATCGTTCATACCCGCCTTGCGCGCGCTTGCGGTGTGTGAGGCGATGCAGTACGGGCAGTTGTTGGTGACGCTGACGGCCACGTAGATCAATTCTTTGGTCAGAGCATCCAGCGCGCCGGGGGCCATGATGTGTTTAAGGCTTTGCCAGGTGCGCTCGAGGTTGTCGGGGTGCGCGGCCAGACATTTCCAGAAGTTGTTTACGTCGGGCACCTGGCGGGTTTGTTTGATGTCGTCGTAAACCGCACGTACACGCGCATTGGCATTTTCATATTCGATTAAGTGCTTGGACGTCATGTTCTTATTCCTAATATTTTTGTTTAGCCAACTTAAATACTACTGTCGTTTTAACGCTACAGAGGAGAGGGACCGATGTCATTGCGCATTCTGGCGATTGCCACCACCGCTGCTTTGCTACCGTTGTTCAACGTGACGGCCAACGCCGCCGAACCCGGTTTATGGAAGGTGTACGACTCGCTAAAAAATCAAAAGTGGGTGGACCTGACCCACAGCTATAACGAGCAAATTCCCCACTGGAAAGGCTTCGAGGCCGCTGAACGTAAAACCCTCTATACCATCGATAAAGATGGCTTCCAGGTCGACCTTTACACCCACGTCGGCCAATGGGGCACGCACGTCGACCCGCCCGCGCATTTCCATAAAGGCTTGCGCACCATCGACCAGATTCCGGTAAAGGAACAGCTGCTGCCGCTGGTGGTGTTGGATATCCACACGCAGGTGGAGAAGAACCCGGATTACACCGTGACGCTGGACGATGTGAAGGCTTGGGAGAAACGCCATGGTGCCATTCCCGCCGGGGCATTCGTGGCGCTGCGTAGCGATTGGTCCAAGCGCTGGCCGGACCAGGAGAAAATCCAGAACGTCGATGCTAAGGGCGTGGCCCACTACCCAGGCTGGAGCAAAGAGGTGCTGGTGTACTTGTACGAGACCCGCAAAATCACCGCTTCAGGGCATGAAACCACCGACACCGACCCGGGCCTGGCGACCACGAAGGATGACTACTCGTTGGAGTCGTACATCTTGGGTAAAGACCACTACCAGATTGAGCTGCTGGCCAACCTCGACCAGTTGCCAGAAGCAGGCGCACTGGCGGTGGTGAGTTTTCCCAAGATAGAAAAAGGCACTGGTTTTCCGGCGCGGGTGTTTGCGATTTTGCCGTGAAGCACCTGGCCGATTAGCTTAAAGGCCGAGCTCTGAAAGCCCCGGATGGTCGTCGGGGCGCCGGCCCAATGGCCAATGGAACTTGCGCTGCGACTCGGTAATGGGCAGGTCGTTGATGCAGGCAAACCGATGGGCCATCAGGCCGTTTTCGTTGAACTCCCAGTTCTCGTTGCCGTAGGAGCGGAACCAGTTGCCGGAGTCGTCGTGCCATTCGTAGGCATAGCGCACGGCGATGCGGTTGTCGGTAAACGCCCACAGCTCCTTGATCAGCCGATACTCCAGTTCTTTGTGCCATTTGCGGCTTAAAAACGCTTGAGCTTCAGCGCGGCTGGTGACGAACTCTGCGCGGTTGCGCCATTGGGTATCCACGGTATAGGCCAAGGCGACTTTGGCCGGATCGCGGCTGTTCCAGCCATCTTCGGCGAGGCGAACTTTTAGCAGCGCCGACTCGCGGGTGAAGGGCGGTAGAGGCTGGCGGATTTCAGCGGTAGACATGGCGATTGCTCCTGTTTGGCCTGGGCGTATCCTGCACGGGCGCGCCGCCGAGCAGAACCGCCACGCCAAGCAATGCACAATTTCGTTTGGGACAAGAGTAGCGGCTACCTTTGCAGCGCAGCGTTTAAAAAGCGCCGCTCGTGATCGGCCGTTGGCAGCAAACACACGTCATGTTTGCCGAACAGCGCGTAGCGGTTAAGGGCAATGCGGTCGTAGGCCCAATCTCGCAAACCTTTGGGCAGCCAACGCAGAACGGTGAGGGTTTGCCAGATGCCCGGAAGCTGCTCGGCCACTTCGAAAAACGCATCGGAGCGCACCCAGTAGCTGTGGTCGCGGATCACCGCCATGGTGTCGAACTGATCCAGCGGCAAATCGGCCCAGGCCAGCAGCGCTTGGCCTTCCGGCGACTGCACGGCGGCCAGGCGTATCTGGTGGCGGTGGTCGTGGCGAATCAAAAATTTCGCCCAGCCGTTGCACAGCTTGCACACACCGTCGAACAGCACCACGGTTTCACCGGGCAGCAGTAACGGGGCTGGCGTGGGGCGGACATGGGAGGTTTGCATGATGCGCAGGCACCCGATGGCAGAAGCGATGGGCCGATCTTAACCCTGTGTTTCGCGCCTATGTGGATCAATTTGCAGCGCCCCACCCCGTATTGAACGGCGCCACGTCAAAGCGCCGTTGGCGAGGACGCCAAGCCTGTTCGCGCCTTGACACTCAAACCGGCGACGGGCCAGAGTCCAGCCTTATCGCCCCCCTCTGCTGGCCCCGACCATGACCTACGCAGCCTCGCTTCTATTAATTACCGGCATCTACCTGGCCGTGCTGGCCAGCCCTGGCCCGAACTTTTTTATCCTCAGCCAAATGGCCTTGGACGGCCGCCACCGCGAAGCGCGCTATGCCGTGTATGGGCTGACCACGGGTTCTATTTTTTGGGTGTTGGTGTCGATGGCAGGGTTGGCAACGTTGCTGTCGCAACATCCGTGGCTGGCTTCAGCGCTGCGTTATATCGGCGCGGCCTACCTGATGTGGTATGGCGCGCGGCTGCTGTGGTCGGCGTTTTCGCCATCTGTTGCACGTGAAGTTAATGCCCAGGCGTTTGACCGCGGCGGCAAACCTCTGACGGCGTATCGCACCGGGTTGTTAACCGGGATGACCAACCCCAAAGGCGCCGCGTTTTGGACCAGTGCGTTTGCCGCCGTGTTTCCGGCTGCTGCACCCTTTTGGTTTTATGCCCTCACGGTGTTACTGGTGGCCGCGCTGTCTCTGGGCTGGCACCTGGGCATCACGCTTATTTTCGGCACGCCAACATTGCGCGGGTTTTATCTGCGCATTGAGCGTGGGGTTAATGGCGTGGCAGGTGGGGTGTTGGTGACGTTGGGGCTGCAGCGCTTGTTGTCGCGCTGAGCCACAAGCGAGCCGCCACGCGACTCGCTATTAACAACGGACTAAAAGCGTCGGGTGCTGAGCAACTCCTCCAACACACGCGTGGTTACCCTAAATGGCACCGTGGTGTGCTCCTCGCCTGTTTCCACATGGAAGTCGCTGCGCAGGCCGTATTGCGACAGGGCTTCCATGCGCAGTTGCAGCGAACGTACGTCCTGGATTTCCTGCGGCATTTCCCGGTCACCGGCCAGCAGGGTCAGGCTGCTGTGGGTCAGGTCGATCTTGCCGGCATGTGCCTGTTGGGTGAATTCACGCTCCGGCGGCAACAGGTAGCGGTCACGCCACCACAGGGTTGGGCTGACGGCGACCACATGCTGAAACAGCGCCGGGCGGGTGAAGAGCGTGTAGATGCCAAACATGCCGCCGAATGACCAGCCGACCAAACTGCGCTGGTCCTGATCAACCTTAAAGCGCGCGTTCACCTCGGGCATCAGGCGCTTTTCGATAAAGTCGAGAAACAGGTCTTGGCCACCTTGCGGCGGATCGTTGCGCTCGGCCGGTTGCGGCGGCGAGAGGTCGAAGGCGCGGCGGTTGAAGTCGTACGGCGTGTCGCTGGGGTAACCGATGGCCACCACAATCGCGCGTTTCCAGCGCTCTTCAGCGCGCTTGGCGGCATGGAAAGCCGGAAAAAAAGCGTTGCCATCGACGATGTAAATCACCGGGTAACCGCCGGTATAGGGCACCTCGCCTTCCGGCAGGCTGACCATGATGCGGTAGTCACGCCCTTCGGCGCTTTTCATCAGCCATTGTTCGGTGCCGTCGAGGGTAACGGGGTCGGCGTACCCGGCGCCCAACCAAAAGGCGCCGAGCACGGTGGCGGCTGCGCGCAGCCAGTTCAGGCCGATCACCAGCTGTAGCTCAGGCTGGTGACCATGCTGCGCGCTTCGCCACGGTAGCAGTAGCTGCCTTCGCAGTTGATATAGCGGCGGTCGGTGAGGTTACGGGCGTTTAGGGCCAGGCGTACGCCGTCCAGGCCGCCGCCGAAGTCGTAGTGCACGCCAGCGTCGAACAGGGTGTAGTCGTCGTTCTTGGCGGTGTTGGCATCGTCGCTGTAGGTGCTGCCGGTGTAGCGCGCACCCGCACCAAAACCCAGGCCCATTGGCAGGTTGTAGTCGAGCCACAACGAGGCGAGATGGCGCGGCACGTTGATCGGTTTATTGCCTTGATACTCGGCGTCTTTGGTGACTTCGGCATCGTTAAAGCTGTAGCTGGCGTTCAGGCGCAGGCGCTCGGTCAGATCGGACACCGCTTCCAGTTCTAGACCCTTGGATTCTTGCTCGCCGGTCTGCACTTGGAAGTCGACGTTGGCCAAGTCTTTACTCAGCACATTGGTCTGCGTCAGGTGATAGAGCGAGGCCGTGAGCATCGTGCTGGTGCCCGGCGGCTGGTATTTCAGGCCCAGCTCATACTGCTTGCCTTCGGTGGGTTTGAACGGGCTGGCATTCACGTCGGCGCCGCTTTGCGGCAGAAACGAGGTGGCATAGCTGATGTAAGGCGCCAGGCCGTTATCAAACAAATAGAGCAAGCCCAATGAGCCGGTTGTGGCGGAGTTGTTGGTCTTGGTGGGGTCGATTTCACTGCCAAATTGCATGCCGTTGGAGCGTGCATGCACCCAGTCGCGGCGCAGGCCGGCGGACAGGCGCCATTGGTCCAGCTCGATCTGGTCTTGCAGATACACGCCGCTGCGAAACTCCAGGCCGTCGCGGTCGACCAGCACATTGGTCGGGCGCGAGACCGCTTGGTGATGGTCCGGCGCATCACGATCAATCGACGGCGCTGCACCGTAGGCGTATTCCAGCGAGGTATCCAACCAGGCGTAGTCCACGCCGCTCACCACGGTGTGTTGCAGTGCGCCGGTGGCAAAGCGGCTGACCAGGCGGGTGTCGGTAGACAGCGAGGTCATGTCTTCATAGCTGCCGGTGGCGGTGCGGGTGAAGGTGTGACCATCGCTGTTGACGAGGAAATCGAGGTACTGGTTAGTGGTGTTGAGCTTCGAGTAACGCACGTTCTGTTGCAGGCTGAAGG
>NZ_JBBNAH010000564.1:0-4749 GCF_037994325.1 Pseudomonas sp. | reverse complement strand
GATATAAACAAAGCCAACTTTCAGCGGGTCGGCGGCAAAGGCACCGAGCGAAGCGCTGAGACCGAGCGCCGCGATAAGCGTGCGCAGCAGGGGCTTTTTAAATGTGTTCTGCATAGCGAATGGAGCTCCAGTGTTAGGGGGCGTTGTTCTTTTTCGAGTTGCTGGAGACTTGATTGCAAAAAATTGACCAACTGGACAATTAAGCGCTGGAAATGCTTAAAAAGCGGGGGCTTCGGTATTCTGGAATAGACGGGGAGAGCGCTGTTGGTGCACGGCCGAAAGTGCGCGCTGTGATCTGGTGCAGCGTCGTGTTCTGGATGGGGGCTGACTCGAAATGCTGGACCCCAGCCTTCGCTGGGGTGACGGATGTCTCTCTAATACCAGCGTCATTCCTGCGCAGGCAGGAATCCAGAAGCGCAAGACGAACACCCTCTCGGATCCCGAGAAAAGCGTAGTCAGCTATCTACTGCTTATAATCCCGCCACCTGCCTCCCAAGGATCCCCACCGTGGAAGATGTCTCCCTCCATCGCCCCCGCCGCCGCGACCTGTTTTTCGGCTTTCTCAGCCTCGGCCTCACCTCTTTTGGCGGCGCCTTGCCGCTGGCTCGCCGTTCCCTGGTAGAACGCCTGCACTGGCTAAGCGACGAGGAATTCACCGAGTTACTGGGCCTGTGCCAGTTCTTGCCCGGCGGCAATATCATCAATCTGTCGGTGGCCGTGGGCATGCGCTTCCATGGCGTTAGCGGGGCGCTGGCGGCCATGCTTGGGCTGATCGCCGGACCTACGGCGATCGTTATTGGTCTGGGGGTGATCTACCAACGCTTCCACGATGACGCCCATGTTCGCCATCTGTTTGCCGGCTTGGCGGCGGCAGCGGCCGGTTTGATGGTGTCGATGGCGGTAAAGATGCTCAAGCCGTTGCGCGGTAACGCTCAGGCTGTGGCCATTGCGCTGCTGGCCTTTGTCGCCCTCGGGGTGCTGCAAGTGCCGCTGCTGTGGGCGATGTTATTGATCACGCCGTTGAGCATTCTGCTGGTGGCGAGGCGCGCCCGATGAGCGCCACCCTTATCGCCCTGGCGTTGATATTTACCGAGTTGTCGTTGCTGGCCTTTGGCGGCGGCAATACCGTGCTGCCGGAAATGCAGCGGCAGGTGGTGGATGTGCAGCACTGGATGAGCGCCGCCGACTTCGGTGCGCTGTTCGCCCTGGCCCGTGCTGCGCCGGGGCCGAATATGATGGTGGTACCGCTGATTGGCTGGCATGTGGCCGGGTGGAGCGGAATGCTGGTGGCGTCGGTCGCCAAGTTTGGCCCGTCGTCGCTGATCACCATGGTTGTGCTGCACCTGTGGCAGCGCTTTAAAGATCACCCCTGGCGCGGTTATGTGCAGCAAGGTTTGCTGCCGGTAACCATCGGCCTGGTGGCGGCCAGTGCCCTGCTGCTGGTGCAGGCCACGGCGACCGCTTGGATACTGGCGGTGATCGTTGCCGTGGTGGCTGGCTTGGATTTATTCACCAAATGGCACCCGCTGTGGTTGTTGGCGGGTGGCGCGGTGGTGGGGCTGATCTTCGGTAGCGGCTAATCGTCGGGTGTGCCGGTCCGCGCTCGGCGTACGCACCAACGGATGTTGGTGAGTACGCCGTGGTGCGCACAGCACACCCTACGAACTTAGCCGGCAATAAGTGCTTTCGCCGCCTGGCGGTGGTCGGCAATCAGTTGGGCTACATCCAGCCCTTCAATCTGCCCATCAACCACGCGCCATTCGCCGCCAATCATCATGCGGTCAGCGCGATCGGCGCCACAAAGCAGCAAGGCTGAAACCGGCTCATGGCTGCCGGAGAAGCGCAGTTCGTCCTGTTTGAAGAAGGCCAGGTCGGCCTGCTTGCCCACCGCCAATTCGCCAATATCGCTGCGGCCCAATAGCGTCGCCGAGCCTTTGCTGGCCCAACCCAGGGCCAGTTCCGGGGTGATCTTTTCCGCGCCATAACGCAGGCGTTGGATATACAGGGCCTGGCGCGCTTCAAGAATCATATTGGAGCCATCGTTCGACGCTGAGCCGTCCACGCCAATACCAATCGGTGCGCCGGCGGCTTCCAGGTCCAGGGTCGGGCAGATGCCGGAGGCCAGGCGCATGTTCGAGCTAGGGCAATGGCAGATACCGGTGCCGGCAGCGCCCAGGCGAGCAATTTCGTCGGGGTTAAAGTGAATGCCATGGGCCAGCCAGGTGCGCGAGCTGAGCCAGCCGACGCTGTCGAGATAATCCACGGTGCGCAGGCCAAAGCGTTGCAGGCAGAAGTCTTCTTCGTCGAGGGTTTCCGCCAGGTGGGTGTGCAGGCGTACATCCAGACGTTCGGCCAACTCGGCGCTCTGGCGCATGATTTCCTGGGTCACCGAGAACGGCGAGCAGGGCGCCAAGGCGATCTGGATTTGCGCACCGTCACCGCGCTCGTGGTAGCGCTCAATCAGGCGTTGGCTATCGGCCAGAATCACTTCGCCTTGCTGCACGGTTTGCTGCGGCGGCAAGCCGCCGTCGGCTTCGCCCAGGCTCATGGAACCACGGGTCAGCATGGCGCGCATGCCCAGCTCGCGCACTACCTCGACCTGTACGTCGATGGCGTTTTCCAGGCCGCCGGGGAACAGGTAGTGGTGGTCCGCCGCCGTGCTGCAACCGGACAGCAGCAATTCGGCCAGCGCCACCTTGGTGGCCAGGGCGAGTTTTTCCGGAGTCAGGCGTGCCCAGACCGGGTACAGGGTTTTTAGCCACGGGAATAACGGCTGATTGACCACCGGCCCCCAGGCGCGGGTAAGGGTTTGATAGAAGTGGTGGTGGGTGTTGACCAGCCCCGGCAGCAGCACATGCTCGCGGGCATCGAAGGTGCTGTCGCAGGGGCGCGACGGTTGCTGGCCGGCGCTGAGCAGCTCACTGATCACACCGTTTTCCACCACCAAGCCGCCAGCGGCGTCGAGGCTATTGCCAGTGAAAACAGCGAGGGGGTTTTTGATCCAGATACGGGTAGCTGCCATTGAGCAGGCTCCTCTGAGGTTGGTTTCAGGTTAGCCAGCTCAGTGTTTACCTGTCTGCTGATCCAGGCCGCCACCAGATTGGTGGGCGTGAACGCGACAATACATAACCCATAAGTCAGGATCAACCACTGCTCGCAATGAGCGTTCTGTCGTCGAAATGCGTAGGTGCTCTCTATACTATGGCGGCTTGCTGCGACGCCCCAGGAAGGGCTGTCGGGTCGCTGCCCAGAAGAACGCCTACAGGACATAACAACATCATGCTGAAAACATTTTCCCGTCTGTTGCTGCTGGGCTTGGCCCTGGTTGCCGGTACTGCTCGAGCTGAACTGCCGGAAGGCTATGAAGTGGTGCTGCTCACTGAAAACTTCCCGCCGTTCAATATGGCGGTGGACGATAAAAACTTTGCCCGTGGCGACGCCATCGATGGCATCAGCGCCGAGCTGGTGCGGGAAATGTTTAAGCGCGCTGACATCAAATACAACCTGACCCTGCGCTTTCCCTGGGACCGTTTGTACAAACTGACCCTGGACAACGCCAACTATGGCCTGTTCTCCACCACCCGCACCGAAGCGCGCGAGAAGCTCTTCAAATGGGTTGGTCCGCTGGCCGATACCAGCGCCGTGATTCTGGCCAAGCCAGGCAGCACGCTTAAGCTCAATAGCCTGGAAGAAGCCAACAAGTACAAGCTCGGTGCCTATAAAAACGCCTCGGTCAGCCAATACCTGGAAGGCAAAGGCATGACCCCGGTAAACGCCCTGCGTGACCAGGAAAACGTCAGCAAACTGATGGATGGCAGGATCGACCTATGGGCCACCACCGACCCAGTGGGCCGTTACATGGCCAAGCAGGAAGGTGTAAATGGCCTGGTTACCGTGCTGCGCTTTAACGACAACCAGCTGTTCCTGGCGATGAACCCGAATACCCCGGATGAAGTGATTCAGCGTCTGCAAAAGGCGTTGGACGCGATGCGTGCCGACGGCACCGTAGAGAAGATTTCCGGTAACTACCTCTAAATAAAAAGCCAAGCGCAAAGGCGCTTGGCTTTTTGTAGGTGTGCTGTGCGCACCAACCGCGTAATGGTGCGCGCAGCACACCCTACGGGATTCCCTTCGCGGCAATGACGGAGATTTACGCTCTAGCACCGTCATCCCCGCGCAGGCGGGGATCCAGCAGAGTGAAGGTTATTCGCTGCGGGTAACGTTCAAGCCCTTCAACAAGCTCAACGCCTGGCTCAGCTGGAAGTCGTCGTCCTGCGGGTGTGCTTTGCCGCTCTGCGCTTTCAGTTCGTTGCTGGTGCGGTCTTTGCCGCCATTGCCGTTGCCCAGGTGCCCGGCCAGATCGGCTTCTTTGTAGCTCTCGCCGTCGTCTTCGCGGGTGATTTTGGCCCGCGCTACTTCGATGTCGGGAATGATGCCTTGCGCTTGGATTGAGCGGCCGTTCGGGGTGAAGTACAGCGCCGTGGTGATTTTCAGGGCGCGGTCGTTGCTCAGCGGCAGCACGGTTTGTACCGAGCCTTTGCCAAAGCTGTTGGTGCCCATAAGAATGCCGCGTTTCTGGTCTTGCAGGGCACCGGCAACAATCTCCGAAGCCGAGGCGCTGCCGCCGTTGATCAGCACCACCAAAGGCACCGCTTCACTGGCATCAGCCGGGTCGGCGGAGAAGCGCAGTTCGGAGTTGGCGATCCGGCCTTTGGTGTACACGATCAGGCCTTTGGTGAGGAAGTGGTC
>NZ_JBBNAH010000563.1:0-5241 GCF_037994325.1 Pseudomonas sp. | reverse complement strand
GGATCAACAGCCAGATCAAAAACCTCTCTCCCGCAAGCGGGCGCCCGGCTAGGGGAGAGGGCTGCGGGCGACGCGGAGCTGTTCCTATAAAAGCATCGTGACCTTTTGGAAGGGGCTTGATTTTGTTCACCCGCGCCGCTGCAGGGTGCATTTGGGTTGTTCGTTGAACAGGGCTCGATAGGCTTCGGAGAAGCGGCCTAAGTGCCAGAACGACCAGCGCATGGCGACTTCTGCCACGGTGGTTTCTTCTGGCACCGCGCGGGCCAGGTCGCGGTGGGCGGCGTTGAGGCGGCGTAGGCGCAGCCAGGCGCTGGGAGTGATGCCGGTGAATTGGGTGAAGGCGTGTTGCAGTTGCCGTACGGTAACGCCCGCCGCTGTGGCCAGTTGCAGCACGTTGAAGTTGTCTTCGGGGTAGGCACTGGCTAGTTCGAATACTTGGCTGACGATGCGCCGGTCTTCGGCTACGCGGCGTTGCCGCTGTTGGTCCAGTTCGCGTGAGGAGCTGTCGAGAACAAATAAGCAGTCGTCGACCAGTTGCCGCGACAGTTTGGCATCCAGGCTGGCGCCCGGGGTGGCGGAAAGTTTGTTCAGGACATAGCTCAGCCATGAGCTGAATACTTGGCTTTGTTGTGATTTCAATGGCGTCAGCAGCAGGCCATCCAGGCTGTCGCTGCAGCTGCTTTTGCCCATCAAGTCGAGGTCGACTACCACGGCCACTTCGCGGTAGTTCTCGGGGGTGATCCAGGTGTTTTGGCTTTGGCTGTTGAGTAGGTAGAGGGCGCCGTCGGCCATGTCGAAGCTGAACACCAGGGCATTGTCGGGGGCGTGGAAGTGTTGCTCGACGCGGGTGTTCATCCGCTCTTCAAAGGCTTCTACGCCGTTGCATTGGGCATGCACGATGCTGCCGTGAAAGCGCCCGGCGGACATTTGTGCGTAGTGCTGGTGCCAGCCGTCAATGGCCGTTCGCTGTTGGTCCACATCCAGTGTTTGCAGAACCTTGATCGGCATGCGCGCCCCGGGCCGCTTATAGATAGTTGGTAGAAGAGCCCGATTATGGCCGCGCCTGACGCGGCGATTGTTTAGCCTCTAGCGGAGCTTAGGTAGCCAGTTGAGCGACTAATTGCCACATGCGCCAAAAAGTGGCAGCGCGCGCTGCGCAAACTGGATAGATGGCGCCGTAAACCGCCGCGCAGAATCGACGCCTCAAAGACAACTCCCTGAGGGTTTATGAAAGGCGATCTGCAACAGCTGAAAACTTGGCTGAATAACAACAAAGTCACCGAAGTGGAATGCCTGGTCTCCGACCTCTCCGGCATCGCCCGCGGCAAGATCTCCCCAACCAATAAATTTCTCGCTGAGCAGGGCATGCGCCTGCCGGAGAGTGTGCTGCTGCAAACGGTGACCGGCGACTTTGTCGACGACGACGTGTACTACGACCTGCTCGACCCCGCCGATATCGATATGCACTGCCGCCCCGACGAAAACGCTGTGTTCCTGGTGCCGTGGGCGCTGGAGCCGACTGCGCAGGTGATCCACGACACCTACGACAAGATGGGCAACCCCATCGACCTGTCGCCGCGCAATATCCTCAAGAAAGTGCTGGCGCTGTACACCGCCAAAAATTGGAAGCCGATTGTTGCGCCGGAAATGGAGTTCTACCTGACCGAGCGCAGCCCCGACCCGGACTACCCGTTGAAGCCGCCGGTGGGCCGTTCTGGTCGGCAGGAAACCGGCCGGCAGAGCTATTCCATCGAAGCCACCAACGAGTTCGATCCGCTGTTTGAAGACATGTACGACTGGTGCGAAGCCCAGGGCCTGGACCTCGATACCCTGATTCACGAGGAAGGCACCGCGCAGATGGAAATCAACTTCCGTCATGGTGATGCGCTGCACTTGGCCGACCAGATTTTTGTGTTTAAACGCACCATGCGCGAAGCCGCGCTGCGTCATAACGTGGCGGCTACTTTTATGGCCAAGCCGATGACCGGCGAGCCGGGCAGCGCCATGCATTTGCACCAGAGCGTGGTTGACCTGGAAACCGGCAAGAGCGTGTTTGCCAACGAAGACGGCAGCATGAGCGAGCTCTTCCTTGCCCATATCGGCGGCCTGCAAAAGTACATCCCGGAAACCCTGCCGCTGTTCGCTCCCAACGTAAACTCGTTCCGCCGTTTCCTGCCCGACACCTCGGCGCCAGTCAATGTGGAGTGGGGCGCGGACAACCGCACGGTAGGCCTGCGCGTGCCGGAGTCTGATCCGCAAAATATGCGCGTGGAAAACCGTTTGCCGGGCGCCGATGCCAACCCGTATCTGGCCCTGGCGGCCAGCTTGCTCTGCGGTTATGTGGGTATGATCGAAGGCTTAAGCCCCAGCGAGCCGGTGGTCGGTCGTGGTTACGAGCGGCGCAATCTGCGTCTGCCGCTAACCCTGGAGCAAGCCCTGGAATGCATGGAGCAATCGAGCATGGTCAAGGAATACCTGGGCCAGCGTTTCCCGGCGGCGTATGTGGCGGTGAAGCGTGCCGAGCATGAAAACTACAAGCGCGTCATCAGTTCCTGGGAGCGCGAGTTCCTGCTGTTGAGTGTTTAAAAACAACAACCTTATAGGTACGACTCGATGAGCAAATCACTGATCAAAACAGTGCTGGCGGGCAGCGTGTTGCTGCTTAGCGGCGGCGTCTATGCCGCAGGCGTGGTCAATGTGTACAACTGGACCGACTACATCGGCGAAACCACCTTGAAAGACTTCAAGGCCGAAACCGGTATCAACCCGGTGTACGACGTGTTCGACTCCAACGAAACCCTGGAAGGCAAGCTGCTAGCGGGGCGCACCGGCTACGACGTGGTCGTGCCGAGCAACCACTTCCTCAGCCGGCAGATTCGCGCGGGCGTGTTCCAGAAATTGGACAAAAGCAAACTGCCCAACCTGCAAAACTTAAGCCCGGCCTTGCTTGAACGCCTGCAAGCCAACGACCCCGGCAATAACTTTGCCGTGCCGTACCTGTGGGGCACCAACGGCATCGCCTACAACGTCAAGAAGGTCAAGGAAGTGCTCGGCGTCGATAGCATCGACTCTTGGGCCGTGCTGTATGAGCCGGAAAATATCGAGAAGCTCAAAGCCTGTGGCGTGTCCTTTATGGACTCGCCCGACGAGATCTACCCCTCGGTGCTCAACTACCTGGGCCTCGACCCGCGCAGCAAAAACCTTGAAGACTACAAAGTGGCGCAGAAAAAACTCGACGCCATTCGCCCGCATATCACCTATTTCCACTCCTCCAAGTACGTAGCGGACCTGGCCAACGGCAATATCTGCGTAGCCTTCGCCTATTCCGGCGACGCCTTCCAGGCCATGAGCCGGGCCAAAGAAGCCGGCAACGGCAACGAGATCGCCTACGTGGTACCCAAAGAGGGCGGCAACCTGTGGTTCGATATGTTGGCCATTCCCGCCGATGCAAAAAACATCGACGAGGCCCATGCCTTTATCAACTACCTGCTCAAGCCGGATGTGATCAGCAAGGTCAGTGACTTTGTCGGTTACGCCAACGCCAACCAGGCCGCCGATAAGGTGATGGACCCGGAAATCCGCAATAACCCGTCCATCTACCCATCGGATGACGTGCTGAAGAAACTCTACGTTTCCTCGGAACTGCCGCCTGCGGTTATGCGCTGGACCACCCGCGCGTGGAACAACTACAAGTCCGGTCGCTAATCGGTTTGTCCCATCATGACCTGGGGGCGCACACCCCCAGGCTATAGGCCCTGTATGTCGTTGAATTCTTCTCTTGCGGGCGTGGCGCCGACTGCCCACACCGCCTCCTACTACCACGCCACGCGCAATAAACAGATCGACTTTCCCGTGCTTAACGGCTCGCTGGATTGCGATGTGTGTGTGGTCGGCGGCGGCTTTAGCGGCTTGAACACCGCCATTGAATTGGCCGAGCGCGGCCTGTCGGTGGTGCTGCTGGAAGCCAAGCAAATCGCCTGGGCGGCCAGTGGTCGTAATGGCGGGCAACTGATTCGTGGCGTGGGCCATGACCTGTCGAAATTCGCTGGGCAAATTGGCAGCGATGGCGTTGCCACGCTGGAGCGCCTGGGCCTGGAAGCGGTGGAAATCGTCCGCGAACGGGTGGCCAAGTACGCCATTAACTGCGACCTGACCTGGGGTTACTGCGACCTGGCCAATACGCCGCAGCACTACCAAGGGTTTATTGAGGATAAGCAGGCGCTGGAGCGTATGGGTTACGGCCATGAGCTGACCCTGATCGAACCAGACCAGATGCAGCGCGTAGTCGATTCCAAGGTGTTTGTTGGCGGTATGATCGACAGTGGTTCTGGCCACCTGCACCCGCTTAACCTGGCCCTCGGCGAAGCCGCCGTGGCGCACAAACTGGGCGTGCGCATTTTTGAAAACAGCGCCGCGCAGCGTATCGAATACGGCGCCAAGGTTAAGGTGCACACCGTCTCGGGCCTGGTGCGCGCCAATAACCTGGTGTTGTGTGGCAACGCCCATCTCGCCGGTTTGGTCCCGCAGCTTAGCGGCACCGTATTGCCAGCGGGCAGCTATATCATTGGCACCGAACAACTCAGTGAAGCCCAGGCCGCGCAGCTGATTCCCGACAACCGCGCGCTGTGTGATCAGCGTGTTGGCCTGGACTACTTCCGCCTCTCCGCTGACCGCCGTTTGCTCTTTGGTGGCGCCTGCCATTACTCCGGTCGCGACCCGCACGATATCGCCGCCTATATGCGCCCGAAAATGCTGCGGGTGTTCCCACAGCTAGCTGACACCCGCATCGACTTCGCCTGGGGCGGCACCATTGGTATTGGCGCGAACCGCTTGCCGCAAATTGGCCGGCTGAAAGGGGAAACCAATGTGTACTTCGCCCAGGCTTATTCCGGCCATGGCGTAAACACCACCCACCTGGCCGGACGCCTATTGGCTGAAGCGATTTGCCGGCAAGACAGCACCGGCTTTGACCTGTTTGCCCAAGTGCCACATATGAAATTCCCCGGCGGCAAATTGCTGCGCACGCCGCTGCTGGCGTTGGGTATGTCGTGGTATCGGTTGCGGGAGATTGCCGGGTTCTGAACGCAAGAAAACAAGCCTGCGTTTGACCGCGCTTTCTGCGTACCTGGGTCCCCGCCTGCGCGGGGACGACGAATGTTTTTGCCATTCCTCCGTCATTCCCGCGCAGGCGGCGGCCCGACGATTCGGCATCAAGAACCGCGAAGATGATCGCCGTTGAGC
>NZ_JBBNAH010000562.1:0-4150 GCF_037994325.1 Pseudomonas sp. | reverse complement strand
TTGCTCGTAGGGTGTGCTGTGCGCACCAGCGATTCACTCGCTATCGCAATGGTGCGCACAGCACACCCTACTGGCCCCTTGAGGATGCTGACTGATGCGCCGCTTGTTGCTCCTCACCCTGTTGTTTATGACCTTAAGCGGTTGCAGCAATCTGCTGTTCTTCCCGCTCAAAGAACTGCCCTACACCCCCACTGTGGCCAAGCTCGAATACCGCGATATCACCCTCACCGCCGCCGATGGCACCCGCCTGCATGCCTGGTGGCTGCCGGCCAAACCCGGTGTTGCGGTAAAGGGCACGGTGCTGCACCTGCACGGCAATGGCGGTAACGTCGCTACGCACTTGGGCGGCAGCTATTGGTTGCCGGAGCAGGGCTACCAGGTGCTGTTGCTCGATTATCGCGGCTATGGCGCGTCCGAGGGTTCGCCGGACTTGCCGGGCGTTTACCAAGACATAGACGCCGCCTTCGCCTGGCTGCAAGCCGCGCCCGAGGTGCAAGGTCAGCCGCTGTACCTGCTTGGGCAAAGCATCGGTGGCGCCTTGGCGGTGCAATACCTGAGCGAGCACCCTGAACAGGCCAAACGCCTCAGCGCGTTGGTGCTGGACGGTGTGCCGGCCAGCTACCGCGACGTAGCACGCCTGACGCTGAGCAACTCCTGGCTCACCTGGCCGCTGCAAATCCCGCTGAGCTGGCTGGTGCCTGACAGTGACAGCGCCATCCACAGCATTGGCAATTTGTCGCAGCTGCCGATCTTGCTCTATCAGAGCATCGACGATACGGTCGTGCCCCTTTCCAATGGGGTGAGCTTGTATCAAGCTGCGCGCCCGCCAAGGGTGTTGCAGTTAACCCGTGGCGGCCACGTACAGACATTTGCCGACCCCGTGTGGCGCCAGGTAATGCTGATGTACCTGAGTGACCCGCGCGGCTTTGACGGCCTGCGCCGGCTGGCCGAAGTGCCTAACGCCGAACCCCCGAATTCAGACTCCACGACAGAGACCCCGCAATGAGCGAAGAACGCAACGCAATCCCCCTGATCATCACCGGCGTGTGCAGCATTTTTGGCACCGTGGCTGCGCTCTGGTACTACGGCTATCTGCATATCGCCAAGCCGGAAGATGCCTTGCTGCTGTCCGAGTTCACCATGCTCAAGACTGTGCCGGGGGAGGATTACAAAATCTCCCTGGAACCGGCGGCTCAGGTGGCGCAGTGCGTGGATGGCATTGTGGTGTTGTTTGATACCGAGCAGAAAGGCCTGACTGGGGTGCTGGTGGATAACCGCAAAAAAGCCGTGCGCTGCATGGGGCAGGAGACGCCGCAAAAGGTTGAGTGAGGCTAAGAGCCCTTACCCCAACCATCTCCCGCAAGCGGGACCAACCGAAGTCGTGAGCTGAAATGCGCTTAGGTTCCCCTCTCCAGCTTGCGGGAGAGGGGCTAGGGGAGAGGGCCAGCGTTACGCAGTCGTGCGCAACAGCCTCAAGCCATTAAACACCACCAACAAACTCGCCCCCATATCGGCAAACACGGCCATCCACAGGCTGCCCATGCCCGCCAGGGTCAACGCCAAAAACACCACCTTGATACCCAACGCCAAGCCAATGTTCTGCATCAGCACGGCATGGGTGCGCCGCGACAGGCGAATAAACGCCGGCAGCTTGCGCAGGTCATCGTCCATCAACGCCACACCGGCGGTTTCGATGGCGGTGTCGGTGCCGGCCGCGCCCATGGCAAAGCCGATATCGGCACGTGCCAGCGCTGGCGCATCGTTGATGCCGTCGCCCACCATGCCGACACGCTGACCATCCACCTGACGGCGCTTGATCTCGCTGAGCTTGTCTTCGGGCAGCAGATTGCCCTGGGCTTCGTCGATGCCCACTTGGCTGGCGATAGCGGCAGCGGTGTGCGGGTTGTCGCCGGTGAGCATCAAGGTTTTCACCCCAAGCTGATGCAGCTCGGCCACCGCTTCGCGGCTGGTTTCCCGCACCGCGTCAGCCACGGCAAAAATCGCCAGGGGACCACTGCCATCGAGCAGAACAATGGCGGTTTTGCCTTGCCGTTCGAGGGTATCCAGCTGGGCTTCCAGCTCAGGCGAGCAGAGGCCCAGCTCTTCCACCAGGCGATGGTTGCCCAGGTGGTAGGTGGTGCCGTTGATGCTGCCTTTGGTGCCACGGCCTGGCAGGGCGGTGGACTCTTGAACCTCTACCAGGGCGATATGTTCGTCGTTGGCGGCACGGGCCAGTGCTTGTGACACCGGGTGGTCGGAGCGTGCAGCCAAACTGGCGGCCAGCGCCCGCGCCTGCGGTTGGTCGCCCAGTAGCAGCACGTCGGTTTGCTGCGGACGGCCATGGGTCAGGGTGCCGGTTTTATCCAAGGCAACCCAGGCCAACTGCCGGCCCATTTCCAGAAACACGCCGCCCTTAACCAAAATGCCCATACGCGCCGCTGCCGCCAGGCCGCTGACCAGTGTCACCGGGGTGGAAATCACCAAGGCACAGGGGCAGGCGATTACCAGCAGCACCAAGGCTTTATAGATCCAGTCCAGCCAGTGACCGCCAACGATTAGCGGCGGCACCACGGCAGTCAGCAGGGCGATGGCAAACACGGTCGGGGTGTAGATGCGCGAGAAGCGATCGACAAAGCGTTGGGTCGGCGCCTTCGAGCTTTGTGCTTCTTCTACGGCGTGAATAATGCGCGCCAGGGTGCTGTCGTCGGCGGCGCGGGTGGTGCTGTATTCCAGTTCGCCTTCGCCATTAATGCTGCCGGCAAACAGCACATCGTCCGGGGCTTTTTCCACCGGCAAGCTTTCGCCGGTGATGGGCGCCTGGTTAACGCTAGAGCGACCGCTTACTACCTGGCCATCGAGGGCAATGCGTTCGCCGGGGCGCACACGCACGCGGCTGCCCAGTGCCACCTGCGCGACGTCCATTTCCCGCCATTGGCCGTCTACCTGCACCGTGGCTTGCGCCGGAGTCAGGTCGAGCAGGCCGCGAATGGCGTTACGCGCGCGTTCCAGTGACTTGGCTTCAATCAACTCGGCAATCGCAAACAGCACGCTGACCATCGCCGCTTCCGGCCATTGGCCAATCAGCACGGCGCCCGTGACGGCAATGCTCATCAGCGCATTGATGTTCAGGTTGCGGTTTTTCAGGGCAATCAGGCCCTTGCGGTAGGTGGGCAAGCCGGCGCCGGCAATGGCCGCCAGGGCAAACAGGGCGATCAGCCAGGTGGGGCCGACAGCGGTCCATTCAAGAACTTCCGCGACCAGCGCGGCCACACCGGCCAACGCCAGCGGCCACCAGGGCTTAGGCGCGGCGGCTGGCGGCGGGTTGGCCGCATCCAGCGGTTCGGCTTGCATGCCTAAGGTGGCGATCAGCGTTTGCAGCGGCTGTATTTCGGCAAAGCGATGCTGCACGCGCAGTACGCGCTGGATCAGGTTGAACTCCAGCGCCTGCACTTCTTTTACCTTGCCTAGGGCATCACGCAGCAGACGTTCTTCGGTGGGGCAGTCCATGGCGTCAATGCGCAGGCTGCTCCAACGCAACTCACCGGTGGCGCCGCTGATCGCCGCCACGCCGGCCGCGGCGGGTTTCGCTGCGTGGTCGTGGTCGCAACAGTGATGGTGGTCGTGGCTCATGCTAAAGCTCCATGTGTGCGTCGTGTGTTGACGCTATGGCAGCGATTGCACACCCTGTAGCTACTACAGAGTCAACCGATAAGAGGCAAAGGATGAAAATTGGTGAGCTGGCGCGCCTGACCGACTGTCCGGTGGAGACCATCCGCTACTACGAGCGTGAGGGCCTATTGCCTGAACCGGCGCGTTCGGAGGGCAACTATCGGCAGTACACCCAGGTGCATGTCGAGCGCTTGGCGTTTATCCGTCACTGCCGCTCGCTGGATATGACGCAACAGGAAATTCGTGAATTACTGGCCCTGCGCGATGCGCCGGAAGCGGACTGCACCGCCGCCAATCGCTTGATTGACGAGCACATTCACCACGTGGAAGTGCGGATTAACGAACTGCGCTCGTTACAGGAGCAACTGCGCGACTTGCGCGCCCATTGCCAGATTGTCGGCAACAGCGAGGCCTGCGGAATTTTGCGTGAATTGGAGCAGCCAACGGCGCCGAGCGTGGCAAGTGAGGCCTGTATCGATGC